>JANOPR010000150.1:0-5783 GCA_031421955.1 Burkholderiales bacterium | reverse complement strand
TAACCACATGGGTTGATGCGTGCAAAGGGCTCCAGATCCATCGCGACGTTCAACGCCACGCCGTGATAGGCGCGCTGGCGGCTGACTTTGATACCCAGTGCAGCAATCTTGCCCAGGCCGCGAAAGGGGTCCCGCGGATCGGCCGGGCCGTGGATCGCCGCATGATCGAACGGGTTGTCCAGGCGGACGTAGATGCCCGGTGCGCCCGCGACGCGGTGGCCCGTGACGCCGTAGCCGTCGAGCGCCTTGAGCACGGCGGACTCGATCCGGTACACGTACTCCTTGACGTAGATCGAGAGCCGCTGCAGGTCCACCAATGGGTAGGCCACCACCTGGCCCGGGGCGTGGTACGTCACCTGGCCGCCGCGGTTGCTGCGCAGCACGGGTATGCCGGCCGCATCCACCACGTGTTCCGCCCGCCCGGCAATGCCCTGTGTGTACACCGGCTCGTGCTCGGCCAGCCACAGCTCGTCGGGTGTGGACTCGTCGCGCGCTTCGGTGAAGGCGCGCATTGCATCGGCGGTGGCGGCCCAGTCACAGCGGCCTAGATGACGTACCAGCATGAGGCGGGCAGTCTCGCATGGTGTCGACGCTGAAAGGACTTTCGACCCTCGCGCGACTCATGAACCGGCACGGCGTATCGTCGCGTCAATTCGATCCGGAGCCGGCCATGCGCGCCCCACTGCTGATTGCCCTGCTGACCGCAGCCACGGTGACGCAAGCGGCGCCGCCGGCGCGCGGCCTCGAAGCCGCCGTGGCGGCCTACGAGCGCGGCGAGCTGGCCGCCGCACACAGTGCCTTCACGCGGCTGTCGCGCGCGGGGGTGGCCGCGGCCGACTACAACCTGGCCGTCATGCACTTGCGTGGCGAAGTGCCGGCTGCGAGTCCGGCACAGGCGCTGCAATGGATGTCGCGCGCCGCCGACGCGGGCTTCGTCACCGCGATGGTCGGTCTGGCTCAGCTCCACGAGCAGGGTCGAGCCGGTACCGCTGTCGACCTGGTGCAGGCCAACCATTGGTACCGACGCGCTGCCGTGGCCGGCAGCGTCGACGGCCAGGTCGCCATTGGGACCGCCCATTACCTCGGCCGTGGCGCCGCGAAAGACGCCGTTCAAGCCGCCCGATGGTTCCGTGTCGCCGCGCAGGGCGGTGACGTGGGCGCGCAGTACCTGATCGCGTCGATGTACGAAGCGGGCGACGGCGTCGAGCGTGACCTCAAGGAAGCGCGCTACTGGTACGGCGTGGCCGCACGCAATGGCGACGACGCCGCACCGAGCAAGGTCAAGGAGCTCGACACCCGGATCGGCGCGCCCGCGAGCCGAATCACAGCACGACCTTGACCATCGGATGCGTCGACAGCGTCCGGTACAACTCGTCGAGCTGTTCGCGGCTGGTGGCCGTGACGGTGAGGGTCAGACCCAGGTAGTTGCCGGCCTTGCTCGGCCGCGACTCGACGCTTGCCGTGTCGAAACCCGGGTCGAATTGCAGTGCCACGGCGACGACGGACTGAGTGAAGCCATCGACATTGGCACCCATCACCTTGATCGGGAAGGCGCTGGGGTATTCGATCAGGCTGGGCGCGGGCGGCGTCGATTTCGCGCTCATGGCCACCCGTTCATATCGACTGCGTCGCCTTGGCCCGCTGGTAGGCCTCGTAGAGCCGTGCATAGACCGGCCCGGGCTTGCCGCGCAAGGCTCCATGCCCGACCGGGTCGCCGTCGATCTTGGTTACGGCCAGCACTTCCTTGGTGGCCGAACTCAGCAGCACCTCATCGGCAGCGCGCACATCCGCCTCAGACAGTGGGCGCAGGTTGTAGGCAATGCCCACTTCCTCGCACAGCTCTCGCAGCAGGTCATAGCGGATGCCTTCGAGCACATGCTCGCTCTTGGGTGGGCCCAGCAGCGCCCCTTCGTGCACGACCCAGACGTTGCTGGCGGCGGCTTCGGTGAGCCAGGGGCCGCCGGCAGCGCCGTCGCGGAACATGATCGTCTCGAGCGCGCCATGGTCGGCCGACATCTGCCGCGCCAGCACATTGCCCAGCAACGAGGTGCTCTTGATGTCCCCGCGCTCCCAGCGGAAGTCGCGCGCGGTGGTGCAGGCCACGCCGTGATGTCGCATCTCTGCGCTGGCCGGCTTCATTGCATTGACCATCATGAACACGGTCGGCGTGATGTCAGCCGGCATGACATGGTCGCGCAGGGCCACGCCGCGCGTGACCTGGATGTAGACCAGTTGATCCTCGGCCTGACCCGTCCTGGCCAGGTCCGCCACCAGGCGCCGGCAGCGCTCGAGCCACCCGTCGCGTGTGTGCGGGTTGGCGATGCGCAGCTTGGCCAGCGAGCGCTGCAGTCGCGCCATGTGCTCGTCGATCCTGAACAGCCTGCCGCCATACACCGGCACGACCTCGTAGATGCCGTCGCCGAAGATGAATCCACGGTCGAGCACGCTGACCGTGGCGTCGCACAGCCGCAGGTACTGCCCGTTCAGGTAGCACAGGGTCTCGGGCAGGGTGGTGGTCATGCGGGTTCCTCGGTCAGGCGGCCAGCTTACTACTTGATCCACAGCCGGATCGCGTCCCAGGCGCGGCCGAACACGCCCGCTTCGTTCACGGCCTCGAGCACCACCAATGGCACCTCGGCCACCGGCGCGCCGCCCGCCGTGCTCACCTTCAGCGTGCCCACGCGCTGCCCTTTGGCCAGTGGCGCCACCAAGGGCTCGGTGCGCTCGAGGCGGGTCTGCAGCTTGTCGGCTTCGCCGCGAGGCACCGCAATCACGACCGCGGCGGCGCTGCCCAGCTGGGCCTGGCGCTGCGTGCCCTTCCAGACCTCGGGCGAGACAATGGGTTTGCCAGCCTCGAACAGCTTGACCGGATCGAAGGCCTGGAACCCCCAGTTGAGCAGCTTCTGGCTCTCGTTGGCCCTTGCCTCGCGCGACGCGGTGCCGAGCACGACGCTGAGCAGGCGGCGCTTGTTGCCGGCACCGAGGTTCGGGTAGTCGCGCGCCGCGCTGGCCACGAGGCAGTAGCCCGCGGCCTCGGTGAAGCCTGTCTTCATGCCATCGACCGTCGGGTCACGGCGCAGCAGCAGGTTGCGGTTGTCCTGGCGGATCTTGTTATAGGTCCACTCCTTGATGCTGTAGTAGCGGTAGTACTGCGGAAAGTCGCGGATGACGTGCGCAGCCATCTGCGCGACGTCCCGCGCGCTGGACTTGTGGCCGGTCTCGTCCATGCCGGTCACGTTCTTGAAGCTGGTGTTCTTCAGCCCCCAGGCCTGCGCCTGTCGGTTCATCATGGCCGTGAAGTTCTCGACCGTGCCACCCACCGCCTCGGCCAGCGCCACCGAGGCGTCGTTGCCCGACTGCACGATCATGCCGTGCAGCAGTTCGTCGACGGTCGGGCGCATGGTCGCGTTGATGAACATCAGCGAAGGGTCGCCCTTGCGCTCGTTCCAGGCCCGCACGCTGACGGCGACCTGCTGCTCGAGCGCCAGCTTCTTGTCGCGCAGCGCGCCGAACACGACATAGGCGGTCATGAGCTTGGTCAGCGACGCCGGGTCGGTGGCCGTGTCGGCATCGCGCTCGGCCAGGGTCTGGCCCGTGGTCAGGTCGAGCAGGATGTACTGGCGCGCGGCCACTTCGGGTGGCTGCAAAGGCTGGGCCCCCACTGCCGACGAAACAACCAAGCTGGCCGCAGCCAAAGCGAAAATGAAACGTCGAGTCATGAAAGTCACAGTCAGGTCGGTTGAAGGGCTCAGCCAGCCGGTGCCGACAGGTGGCGCACCACCAGCGACTTCAGCAGGGACAGTTGCCCGTGAAAGAAATGGCCGCCGCCCGGCACGACGACGACCGGCAACGATTGCGGTCGCGCCCAGTCCAGCGTGGCCGCAAGCGGCACGACCTCGTCGGCCTCGCCGTGAATGACCAAGGTGTCGCCCATTGCCGGCGCCAGCGCAAAACTGGCCGTCGCCGGACCGACCAGCACCAGGCGCGACGGCGGCAACGTCACCGCAGCCTGGGAGGCGACGTAGGCGCCAAACGAGAAACCGGCCCAGGCCAGCGACTGTCCCGGCTCACGAATCGCGGCGGCCACCGCAAGTGCGTCGTCGATCTCGCCGCGACCTTCGTCCCAGGCGCCGGAAGAGCCGCCGACGCCGCGAAAGTTGAAGCGCACCGCACGCCAGCCGCACTGCGTGAACGCGCGGGCCAGCGTCACCGCGACCTTGTTGTCCATGCTGCCGCCATGCTGCGGGTGCGGATGGCAGACGACAGCCACGCCCTGCAATCCGCCCTGCGGCTCGTCAATCGCGCAATCGAGGTCGCCCGCGGGGCCGGCGATCAGGCGCCGTTGGGTACGAGGGTTCACGGACAGGACGGCGTCAGTGGCCTACGTCCGGTGCAAGCAACAAGCGCTCGACGACTTTGCCACCGATCAGGTGCGAGTCGACGATTTCGTCGATGTCGCTGTGATCGACGTAGTGGTACCAGACTGCATCGGGGTAGACCACGGCAACCGGCCCGCCCGCACAGCGATCCAGGCACCCTGCGCTGTTGACGCGCACACCACCGGGCCCATTGATGCCCGCCGCCTTGACACGCGACTTGCAGTGCTTCTGCGCCGCCTGCGCATCATGCTGCGCGCAGCATGCTTCGTTGTCGGCGCGCTGATTGACACAGAAGAAAACGTGGCGCTGGTAGTAGCTCGAGCTCATCGGTCAATTGTAGGTGGCGCTACTTGGCGTCGTGCCGCGCCAACCGGGCCAGCAGCCAGGCCATCGCCGCGTACGGCCACAGCCAACCGATCCACTGCGCCAGGCCATGAAAGCGAATGAACTGGCCCTGCTCCCAGCCGCGCAGGCTGGCGGCGTAGTACGGATCGGCGGGCGCCTGCGCCACCAGCACCACCAGAGCCGTCAAGGCTGCCAAGGCCAACGCTGCGGCGACGCGTTCGCTGACGCCCGCGGCCAACAAGGCCATCAGCGCGCCCAACGCCAGTGCGCGCGACGTCGTCGGCGACCACCAGGCCAAAGCATGCTCGGGGCCGAAGTTGAGTGCGGTCGACAGCGTGCTGACCGCTGCGGCGAGGCCCGCCGCGCCACCCAGCAGGGCCAGGCGATGCAAACCTGCACGCGTGGTCGCAAACGCCACCAGGCACGGCGCGGTCAAGCCCAAGGCAATCGCCAGCAATTCAAGCGCGCGTGGCAACGACGGGGACGTGCCGCCCGCAAGGCCCTCCCCCAGCCAGACGGCCACATCGGCCGCCCAGGGCGTTCCCGCAAACGCGGCGTCAACCAACGCGCGCAACTCGCCCCATACCTGGCCCAGACCCAGTGGCACCGGCGTCGGGAACAACAGCCCGACCGGCCAAAGCAACAGCAGCGCGAACGCGCCGGCGCTGCGCCGTGCAAACCAGCGCTCGCGCAGCACATGCCAGCGGTCGACCCAGCCCAGCGCCTGCAGCAGCATGGCCGCCAGCGCCCCTGCCAGCGCACCGCCGACGTTGAACGCGCAGTCCTTGAGTGAGGGCACCCGCGTCGGCAAGAAGTTCTGTGTCACCTCGACCATGTACGACAAGGCCGCGCCGCACAGCACGGCTGTCAGCAGGCCCGCCCGCGCGTTGCCGCCGCTGCGGGCGACTGCCACGAACAGCAAGCCTCCCAGCGGTACGTAGCCCAGCAGGTTTGACGCTTCGTCAAATCGATTGCGCCATGGCGGCCAGGGCAACTGCAGCAACTCGAGGCCGCCCAGTGTCGGTGGCCAGCGCCAGCCAGCGAACGGGTACAGGCTGG
>JANOPR010000149.1:0-10655 GCA_031421955.1 Burkholderiales bacterium | reverse complement strand
CGCAATGCCAACGACGGCATCTCTCTGGCGCAAACCGCTGAAGGCGCGCTGGGCAAGGTCGGCGAAATGCTGCAGCGCATGCGCGAGCTGGCCGTGCAATCGGCCAACGCCACCAACAGCACGGCCGACCGCGCCGCGCTGGACGCCGAAGTGCAGCAACTCAAGTCCGAAGTCGGCCGCGTCGCCACGACGACCAGCTTCAACGGTCGCAAGATCCTCGACGGCACGTTCACCAACCAGAGCTTCCAGGTCGGCGCCAACAGCGGCGAAACGATCACGGTGGCCGCGGTGGCCAATGCGCAGACCAACGCGCTGGGCGTGAGCACCCGCGCGTCGTTGAACTCGGTGGCGATCACGTCGCTGAGCCAGGCTGCGCTGACGTCGGCAGCGAACATGACCGTCAACGGCACCGCCATCGGCGCCCTGGGTGCTGCCGCCACGGTCAGCGACCGCGCCAACCAGTTGGTGACTGCGATCAACACCGTGTCGGGCACGACCGGCGTCACCGCCTTCATCGACACCACCAGCAACTCGATCCAGCTCAACTCGGCGGCCAACATCACGCTGGCCGAAGGCACGACGACGACCGCCTTCTTCGGCACCCTGACCGCCACCGCCGCCGCCACGACGGGCATCTCCTCGGTCGACGTGCTCAGTTCGGGCACGGCGTCGCAGGCCATGGGCACGATCGACTCGGCGCTGGACGCGATCAACAGCGCACGCGGCACCTTGGGCGCCCTGCAAAGCCGTTTTGAAACCGCGATCGGCAACATCCAGGTGACGGCCGAGAACGTGGCGGCCGCCCGCGGACGCATCATGGACGCCGACTTCGCCGCCGAAACCGCCAACCTGTCACGTGCGCAGATCCTGCAGTCGGCCGGCACCGCCATGGTGGCGCAGGCCAACCAGTTGCCGCAGCAGGTCCTGCAACTGCTCAAGTAAGCGCTGCGTACCGGCACCGCGTAACGCGTGCCGCGGCCCGCCAGGGCGGATGTCACGCGTGGGCCGGCGCCGCGGCGGGCCAAGCCGCCATGGGGCTCAAGTCGGCACGCGCCGGGCCGATAAGTCACCTGTACGGAGCGCAATGCCATGGCACTTTCCTCACCCGGAATCGGCAGCGGTCTCGATGTCAAGACCATCGTGTCGCAGCTGGTCGCGCTCGAGCGGCGTCCGATCGAGCTGCTGCAGGTGCAGAAGACAAAACTCAGCACGCAGCTGTCTTCCGTCGGACTGCTGCAGAGTTATGTCGGCAACCTGCAGTCGGCGGCCGGCCAGCTCGGCACGCCCGAGTTCTGGACCCGCACGACCGCCAGCAGCAGTGACGTCGCCGCCGTGGCCGCCACGGCCCGGACCGGGGCGGCGGCGGCCAGCTACAGCATCGACGTCGTCACCCTGGCGACAGCGCAATCACTTTCCAGCGCCGCAGGGGCCATCACCGACGCCAGCAACATGGGCGCGGGCACGATCACGATCACCCTGGGCGCCACCGCCGTGCCCATCACAGTCGTCGACGGCACCAGCCTGAGCGCGGTACGCGACCAGATCAATGCGGCGGCTGCCGGCGTCAGCGCAGCGATCATCCAGGACGGCACGGGCCCGCGCCTGGTCTTCACCGCGACCAACACCGGGGCTGCCAACGCGGTCACGGTGGCCGTGACCGGCGCCAGCGGCCAGCTCGCGGCCCTGACCTACCCCGGTGGCATGACGCAGGACCGGCCCGGCGTCAATGCCGTGCTCAGGGTCAACGGCCTGCAGATCAGCTCGGCCAGCAACCGGCTGTCCGGCGTCGTCGACGGCATGGACTTGACGCTGGGTCGGGTCACGACGAGCCCGGTGCAGGTCACCATCGCCGCGGACACCGTCACCCTGCGCAAGAGCGTCACCGACTTCGTCAGTGCCTACAACGAGATCAACCGCTACCTCTCGACCCAGACCAAGTACGACGAGACCACCAAGGTCGCCGGGGCGCTGCAGGGCGACCGCGCCGCGGTGGGTCTGCAGAGCCAACTGCGCGGTCTGCTGCAGCAAAGCTCTGCGGCCTCTGCCGTGTACGCACGCATGTCCGATCTCGGGTTGGAGGTCCAGCGCGACGGCTCGATCAAGATCAATGACAGCCGTCTCGATGCGGCGCTGGCCAACCCCGCCGCGGTCGCGCGCGCCTTCAGCACCCTGGAGACCGGTTTCGGCAAGCGCTTCAAGGCGCTGACCGACGGCGTACTCGGCACGGAAGGCCTGCTGACCAGCCGCGCCACGGGACTGCGCGCGTCGATCGCCCGCAACGACAAGGACCAGCAGCGCCAGGAAGACCGGGTCAAGCGGGTGCAGGAACGCATCACGCGCCAGTATTCGGCGCTCGACAAGAGCCTGAACCAGCTCACCGGCCTGGGCAACTTCGTGCAGCAGCAGGTCACGAACTGGAACAAGCGCGGCGACGGCTACTGAGCACGCCAAGGCCGCCTTGCGGCGTCCGCCCCCCCCGAGGGGATCAAGGAAAGTGGCGGAGCCTCATTTCCTTGAGAGGCGCCGCCCAGCGCGTGCCACACCGGCCCTCTCGCCCAGCCGAAGCACCTAAAGTCTGGTCCACGCCGACCCGATAACTGATGTGTCTGCAGCTTGCATCACCGCCACGCCGCCATGTACCCCAACCGCTTTGCCACGTCGCCGTTCAGCAGCAGTCATAGCGCCCCACCGCCGGCCCGGCTGTATGCCAGCGTCGGCGTCGAGACCGGCGTCGCCGGCGCCTCGCCGCACCGCCTGGTGACGATGCTGTTCGACGGCTACCTGGAAGCGATCGCGCAGGCCAGCGGCGCCATGAAGAACAACCAGGTCGAGGCCAAGTGCAGCGCCATCGGCCGCGCGGCGCGCATCATCGACGAAGGCCTCAAGGCCAACCTGAACCTCAACAGCGGCTCGCTGGCCGCCGACCTGAACGACCTGTATGCCTACATCACGCTGCGCCTGACGCATGCCAATCTGCGCAACGACGTCAATGCGCTCAACGAATGCGTGGCGCTGATCCAGCCGATCCGCGAGGCCTGGGCGTCGATCGCGCCGCAAGCCGCCGCACACACCTGACGCGTTCCACCAGGACCCACAGTGAACAACCAACTCCTCGGCTACTACGAAGCGCTGGAACAGGCCAGCACCGACATGCTCAGCGCGGCGCGCGAGGCCAATTGGGACCAGGTCGTCAAGCTCGAGGGTGCCTGCGTGCTGCTGATCGCCCAGCTCAAGCATGCCGCCGGCGACACCAACCTGTCGGGCGAAGAGGCCCGGCTGAAGACGCGCATGATGCAGCGCATCCTGGTCAACGATGCCGAAGTGCGCACGCTGGCCGAGCCCTGGCTCGAAGACCTCGACCGCATGCTCGACGGCAAGGGCCGCATCCTGCATTGAGCGCCAGGCGATGCAGCCGAACTTCCAGGACACCCAGCCGGCCGCGCTGCAACAGCTCAGCGGCAACTCGCTGGACGAGTTTGCGGTCACGCAACCGACCGCACTGCAAGCGCTGCTGCGACAACTGATCGACCACAACGTGCGGGTGCACCTGTCGGCACCGGGCGGCGCCGCCTACACGACCACGGTGTGGACGCTCGATGGCCAGCAGAGCCGGTTGTCGCTGGCTGCTGACGCCGGTCAGCCTGGCGTGCGGGCCCTGGTCGATGCCGGCGAAGCCACCGTGGTGGCGTACCTGGAAAACGTCAAGGTGCAGTTCGACCTGCAGCACCTGGTGCTGGTGCATGGCAGCAACAACAGCGCATTGCAGGCGGCGCTGCCCGGCGTGGTCTATCGCTTTCAGCGGCGCGAAAGCTTTCGCGTGCGCGCCCCGGCGATAGGCTCCCCCACCGTCACGCTGCGCCACCCGGCCGCGCCCGACAAGCCGATGGCGCTGCGCGTGCTCGACGTCAGCGTTGGCGGTTGCGCGCTGGCACTGCCGACCAACGCGCCGCCGCTGGCTGCCGGGACGCGACTCGAAGTCGTCCACGTCGAGCTCGATGCCGATGCATGTTTCTCGACCTCGTTGACGCTCCAACACATCGGCGCCGGCATGGAGTCGACGCCGGGCGCGGTGCGCCTGGGTTGCGCCTTCGGCAGGATCGACGGCTCTGCGCATCGTGCGCTGCAGCACTACATCTACCTGACGCAGAAACGCAAACGGCTGTTCACGCTGTCCTGAAGGCCGCGCGCGCACCGAGATCGGGGCTGCCGTGTCAGTTGCTCCACCGCGCTCTGCGCGACCCGCGCCGCATGAACCAGGCGTGACCAAGCGACCGCCGCGGATCCGGCTTTGCCGGTCCGCTGGCGGTGCCCCCTTGAGGGGGAGCGGCGAAGCCGCTTCGGGGGTGGTTCAACTCAAACGGGCATGCTCATGATGTCGGTGTAGGCCCGCACCAGTTGATTGCGTACCTGCAGCGCAGCCTGGAAACCGATCTGGCCCTTCTGCATCGCGATCATGGTCTGCTCCAGGCTGACCGTCGGGTTGTCGAGCTGCACTTCGCGCTGCATCTGTTGTGCCTGTTCTTGCTGCGCGCTGACCGACTTCAACGCCTGCGTCATGGCCGCAGCAAAGCCGCCGGCCTCGACCGCTGCGGGCCGCGAAGGCGCCAGCGGCTGGCCGTTGACCTGCAGGCCGGCTCGGGCCACGGCCTGTGCGAAGTCGAAGGGCTTGAGATGAACGCGGTCCATGAATCGTGACTCCTGTCACGCCCTGCGCGATGCAGCGCAGGGGCCGCAAGTCGGGGCATGTCGGCACTGTAGGTGGGCAGGCCTCTGCGCAGCGTGTTGAACAAGCGCGGCTTTCGCCGACTGTTCGCGCTATAGCTTTGCCAGGCGCTGCCGAACAATGGCCCCCATCAATGCAGGCGTGTGCAGGTGTGACCTGCAAGCCTGCACCGCTTTGATTCACAACGCTGCCCATGGACAACGCCATTGCCAATGCCGGAACCCTCGTCGCCCCACCGACGGCCGCCAGGCTCTCGACAATGAATGCCATCCCCGCCAAGACCAAACTGACGCTGGCGGCGAGCGTCGCGGCGCTGGCCGCCGTCGTCGTCGCACTGACCCTGTGGAGCCAGAAAGGCGACTACAAGGTCCTGTACGCCAACCTGAGCGAGAAGGATGGCGGCGCCATCATTGCGCAGCTCTCGCAGATGAACATCGCCTACCGCCACGCCGACGGCGGTAACGCGATCCTGGTGCCGGCTTCGCAGGTGCACGACGCGCGCTTGAAGCTGGCCTCGGCGGGCCTGCCCAAGGGCAGCATCGTCGGCTTCGAGCTGATGGACAGCGCGCGCTTCGGCCAGACCCAGTTCCAGGAGCGCCTGACGTTCCAGCGCGGCCTCGAAGGCGAACTGACACGCTCGATCGGCGCGCTCGGTTCGGTGCAGGCGGCGCGCGTGCACCTGGCCCTGCCGAATCAGAACGGCTTCTTTCGCGAACAACAGAAACCCTCGGCCTCGGTGCTGCTGACGCTGCACCCGGGCCGCACGCTGGACCGCACCCAGATCGCCGGCATCGTGCACCTGGTGTCGGCCTCGGTACCTGAACTCAGCCCGAAGGCCGTCAGCGTGCTCGACCAGACCGGCGCCCTGCTGTCGGGCGCTAGCGAGCCCATCACGGGCCAGGGCCTGGACGCGCAGCAACTGCAATACGTGGCGCAGGTCGAGTCCAGCTACGTCAAGCGCGTGATCGAGATCCTCGAACCCGTGGTCGGCCGCGACAACCTGCGCGCCACCGTGGCCGCCGACATCGACTTCTCGCAGACCGAAGCCACGTCCGAGTCGTTCAAGCCCAACCAGGGCAGTGAACCGGCAAGCGTGCGCAGTCAGCAGAGCTCGGAGTCCGGCAGCGGCGCGCAAGCCACGCCCTCGGGCGTGCCCGGCGCCACATCGAATCAGCCGCCGGTGCCAGCCACGGCCCCGCTGACCGGCGCCGCCTCGCCGCTGCGCACCGCCGAAGCGGGCAGCGCGGCCGGCGCCAGCCTGCGCCGCGACAACGTCACCAACTACGAAGTCGACAAGACCGTGCGCGTGACCCGCAACGCCACCGGCAACGTCAAGCGCCTGGCCGCCGCGGTGGTCGTGAACCACCGCGTCACGACCGCCGCCAACGGCAAGACCACCAGCACGCCGCTGTCGGGTGACGAGATCGAGAAGCTCACCGCGCTGGTGCAGGAAAGCATCGGCTTCACCAAGGAGCGTGGCGACTCGGTGAAGCTGATCAACGCGCCGTTCCGGGTCGAGACAGCGCCCAAGGCAGCCGACCTGCCGCTGTGGCAACAGGAATGGTTGACCGACCTGTTGCGCGCCGGCGCCACGCCCGCCGCGCTGGCGCTGGTCGCCCTGCTGATCGTGTTCGGCTTCCTGCGCCCGGCGCTGAAGGCCGCACTGACGCCCTCGCCGCAGTCGGGTTCGGCATTGAATATGGTGGCCAACGATGCCTTGCCCCTGCCCGGCCCCAACCAGCCCGCGCTCGAGGCGCCCCGGAACAACGAACGCCTGAACGACGCGCGTGCGATCGCCAAGCAGAACCCTGCCGCGGTAGCCAACATCGTGCGCACCTGGGTCAACGGGGATCCCGCATGAGCGCGCAGGGCCGCCCCAAGGCGAATTCCCCCTCGGGGGGACGACGCGAAGCGTCCAGGGGGCGCCAATGAGCGGTGCCTTCGACGATGCCGGTCTGGAGGACGCCGCGATCCTCCTGATGTCGCTCGGCGAGGAAGAAGCCGCCGACGTCTTGCGCCATCTCGAACCCAAGGAAGTGCAACGCCTGGGCGAGACCATCGCCAGGATGAAGGCCGTGTCGCGCGAGAAGGTCGAGGGCGTGCTGGACAAGTTCAACGGCCAGGCGAGCAACCAGACCATGCTCGTGGCCGACAACGACCAGTACGTCAAGGACGTGCTGCGCAAGGCGCTGGGCGACGACAAGGCCAACCTGCTGATCGACCGCATCATGCAGGGCAGCGATGTCTCGGGCATCGAGAGCCTGAAGTGGATGGATGCCACGTCGGTGGCCGAACTGTTGCGCAATGAGCATCCGCAGATCGTTGCCGCCATCCTGGTCCACCTCGGTCATGAGCAGGCCAGCTCGGTCTTGAAGTGCTTTGCCGAGCGCCAGCGCAACGAAGTGCTGGTGCGCATCGCCACCCTGGACGGCATTCAACCTAGTGCGCTGAAGGACCTGAACGATGTCATGGGCAAGGTGCTGGCCGGCAGCGACAAGGTGCGCAAGGCCTCCCTCGGGGGCGTGAAGACCGCGGCCGAAATCCTCAACCTGCTCGGCGGCTCGCTCGAGACGGGCGTGCTCGACTACATCCGCGAGTCCGATGCCGATCTGGCACAGAAGATCATGGACAACATGTTCGTCTTCGACGACCTCGTGAAGCTCGACGACAAGGGCATCCAGACCATGCTCAAGGAAGTCCAGAGCGAGTCGCTGGTGGTCGCGTTGAAGGGCGCCAGCGTCGAGTTGCGCGAGAAGATCTTCAGGAACATGAGCACGCGCGCCGCCGAGACGCTGCGCGAGGACCTCGAATCGCGCGGCCCGGTGCGGCTGTCCGAGGTCGAGGCCGAACAGAAGGAGATGCTCAAGATCGTGCGTCGCCTGTCCGAAGAAGGTCAGATCGTGATGGGTGGCGGCGGCGATGACGAATACGTCTAACCCGAGCTACTCGCGCTTCATTCCACGCGAAGAAGTCGAGGCCTTCTCCGCCTGGTGCCCCGACGCGTTTGGCGACACCAGCCCGGCCGGCGCGCCGGCCACCGAGAGTCAGCGCAGTGCGGACCAGCAGGCCGCACACCAGGACGGCTACCAGGCCGGCTACCGCGACGGGTTGGTGGCGCTCGAGAGTTTCAAGCAGACCTTTGCGCAGCAGATGGCCGCGCAACTTGGTCAGTTGGCCGTCGCCTTTGACGCGGCCTTCCTCGAGCTCGAGGGCCAGGTGGCCCAGACCGTGGCACGCGTGGCTACGGGGCTGGCGCGCCAGGTCGTGCGCAGCGAGCTGGCGGTGCGGCCCGAGCTCGTGGCCCAGGTGGCCACCGACGCGGTCAACGCCGTCCTGCTGTCGGCCCGCCACATCCGCGTGTTCGTTCATCCCGACGACTTGACCCTGGTGAAAGGCGGCGCCGGCGAGGCCCTGACCGCGCGCGGCGCGCAGCTGCTGGCCGATGCCACCTTGGCGCGCGGCGGCTGCCGCATCGAGTCCGACCTGGGGCAGATCGACGCGCGCGTCGAGGTGCGCTGGGAGCAGGCTGCGTCTGCACTCGGGCAGACCTTGCCGCTCGTCGACGACGCGGCCGCCCCACGATGAACTCCGCCGAGCGCCTGCCACGCTGGCAACGCTACCTGGCTGATCTGGAAGCCTATGCCAGCGTGCCGCTGCCGCTGGCCAGCGCAGGTTCGCTGGTGCGCGTGACCGGCCTGGTGCTCGAAGCCGCGGGCATCCGCGCGCCCGTGGGCGCGGTCTGCGAAGTTCATGGCGACAGCGGCCCGCCCGTGCAGGCCGAGGTGGTCGGCTTCGACGGCGACCGCGCCTTCCTCATGCCCACGGGTGAAGTCCATGGCCTGGCCAGCGGCGTGCGCGTGTCGCCGCGCCCCGCACCTGCTGTGCCGCCGCGCCTGGGCGCGGAGAACCACCCCTGGCGGCGCAGCGAAGACCGCGGCCTGCACCTGCCGGTTGGCGACGGCCTCCTGGGACGCGTCGTCGACCCGCATGGCCAGCCGATGGACCGCAAGGGGCCGATCGGCGACGTGCACTCGGCGCCGATGATCCGCCGCCCGATCAACGCGATGGACCGCGACCCGGTGCGCCGCCCGCTCGACACCGGCGTGCGCGCCATCAACGCCATGCTCACCGTCGGTCGCGGCCAGCGCATCGGCCTCTTTGCCGGCACCGGCGTGGGCAAGTCGGTGCTGCTGGGCATGATGGCGCGCTACACCGAGGCCGACGTGATCGTGGTCGGCCTGATCGGCGAGCGCGGCCGCGAAGTCAAGGAATTCATCGAAGACATCCTGGGCGTTGACGGCCTGGCGCGCAGCATCGTGGTGGCCGCACCGGCCGACGCCCCGCCGCTGGTGCGCATGCAGGGCGCGACCTACGCCACGGCCATCGCCGAGCACTACCGTGACCGCGGCCAGCATGTGCTGCTGCTGATGGACAGCCTGACGCGCTACGCCATGGCCCAGCGCGAGATCGCACTGGCCATCGGCGAGCCGCCCGCCACCAAGGGCTATCCGCCGTCGTGCTTTGCCAAGCTGCCGCAACTCGTCGAGCGCAGCGGCAACGGCCGCGACGGTTGCGGCTCGATCACCGCGTTCTACACCGTGCTCTCAGAAGGCGACGACCAGCAGGATCCGATCGCCGACGCCGCACGCGGCATCCTCGACGGCCACATCGTGCTCTCGCGCGAACTCGCCGAGGCCGGCCACTACCCGGCCATCGACGTCGAGAAGTCGGTCTCGCGCGTGATGAACAGCGTGGCCAGCGCAGAACACATCGGGGCCGCACGCCGCGCACGCGCGTTGCTGGCCAAGCACAACAAGGCGCGCGACCTGATCCAGCTCGGCGCCTACGCCCCCGGCCACGACGCCGAACTCGATGCCGCCGTGCAGGCGCAACCCGCGCTCGCCGCGCTGCTGCAGCAGGACATGCACCAATCCGCAACGCTGGCCGACAGCCTGCAACAACTGGCCGACAGCATCACGTGAATCCCCCCCGAAGCGCCTGCGGCGCCTACCCCCAGGGGGCACGCCAGTGGCCCGGCAGTGCCGGTTCCACGGCGTCCGCTTGGGTGCGACCCACTGAGGTGTCGACGGTGTCGCGCCGGCCCTAATTGAGAACCCGATGGATCCACTGACCACGCTGCTCGAACAAGCTGAAGCTGACCGCAATCGGGCGCTGGCGGCTTTCAATCTGTCACGTGCGCGCTGCGACGCGGCGCGTGCGCAGGCCGCCCAGCTCGAGGCCTACCGCCGTGACTACCAGCAGCGTTGGAGCGCGCAGTTCGCGCTCGGCGCCGGCCTGGACATCGTGCGCTGCTATCAGGGGTTTGCCGATCGGCTCGAGACCGCGATCACGCAGCAAGGTCATGCGCTCGCGCAGGCGCAGGTTGCGCAGGCGCGCGCCGGCGACGCGCTGAGCGCGCAGGAGCTGCGCATGGCCTCGGTGCGCAAACTGATCGATCGCCGCGTGCAGGCGCAGCGCCAGGTGCTTGAGCGGCGCGAACAGAAAGCCGACGACGAGCACGCCATGCGCGTCGCACTGGCCCGGGGCAGCAACGGCAAGGGACTCAACGGAGTGCGCACATGAAGACCACGGCAGCCCTGGCGGCACCCCACCCTCGTACGCCGTCGATGCCCGCCGATGGCGGCAGCGACGGCAGTTTTGCGGCCACCCTCGACCTGGCGCGCGCGCCAGCCAAGGCCGCCATCGATCGACCCGTGAAAGCCCAGGCCGGGGCGGCAGCCATGCCCGCGCCGAAGGCGCCGGCCAAACCAGGCTCCGGCACTGCAAGCGAGGCCTGCGGCAGCGCGCAAGCCCAGGCCGAAGAGCCCGCCGAGGCCCCGGTCTCGGGCGACGCGGTCCTGCCCACCCCGGGCGGGCCCAGCGTGCCCCTGGTTGCGGATGCCGCCAGCGCCGCACTCCTGGTGGCTGCCTC
>JANOPR010000148.1:0-5901 GCA_031421955.1 Burkholderiales bacterium | reverse complement strand
CGGGCAAGGCGAGCCCCAGTGTCGCCGCGTCCTGGCGCACAGCGGCCAGCTCGGTCTCCCGCTGGAGCCCCGAATCGCCCGCCGCGCCGGGTCGAGTCACGCGGCCTCGCCGCGGACCACGCGCTCGTTGCTGGTGAAGCCCTTGACGCGGCGCTTCTTCAAGTGCACCAGCAGCAGCGAGATCGCCGCCGGGGTCACGCCTGCAATGCGCGAAGCCTGGCCGAGCGTGCGCGGGCGGTGGCGGCCGAGCTTCTCCCGCACCTCATGGCTCAAGGCCGTGACCTGGGCATAGTCGAGTTCGTCGGGCAGCGCGAGGCCCTCGAAGTGAGAAGCGCGCTCGACTTCTTCGACCTGCTTGTCGATGTAGCCGGCGTACTTGGTCATGACCTCGACCTGCTCGATGACCGCAGCACCGAGATGCGCGCCCAACTCGGCGATCAGTGTTTCACGTGAAACCGCGGCCGCCTCGGGATGTGCCAGCGCGGCAATCTCGGACAAGGTATCAAAGCCAACGCCGGGGCGGCGCAGCAGATCGGCCAAGCTGTGCTCATGCTCGATGGCCTTGCCCAGCAGCCTCTCGGCGTCGGCCGCAGCCAGCGTGCTGGGGTGCACCCAGGTCGATCGCAGGCGCTCTGTTTCACGTGAAACCGCGTCGCGCTTGCGGTTGAACGCCGCCCAGCGCGCGTCGTCCACCAACCCCCGGCGGCGGCCGGTGTCTGTGAGCCGTGCGTCGGCGTTGTCTTCGCGCAGCTGCAGCCGGTACTCGGCACGGCTGGTGAACATGCGATACGGCTCGGTCACGCCCTGGGTGACCAGGTCGTCAACCAGCACGCCCAGGTAGGCCTGGTCGCGCCGCGGCAGCCAGGCCGCTTCGCCCTTGACTTGCAGCGCGGCGTTGATGCCGGCGAACAACCCCTGCGCCGCAGCCTCCTCGTACCCCGTGGTGCCGTTGATCTGCCCGGCGAAGAACAGCCCCCGGATCGCTCGCGTCTCGAAACTCATACTGAGGTCGCGCGGGTCGAAATAGTCGTACTCGATCGCATAACCCGGGCGAAGGATGTGCGCGCGCTCCAACCCCGCCATCGACTGCACGGCGGCAATCTGGACGTCGAACGGCAGCGAGGTCGAGATCCCGTTGGGATAGACCTCGTGCGTGCTCAGGCCCTCGGGCTCGAGAAAGATCTGGTGGCTGTCCTTGTCGGCAAATCGGTTGACCTTGTCCTCGATGCTCGGGCAGTAGCGCGGCCCCACGCCTTCGATCACGCCACTGAACATCGGGCTGCGGTCGAACCCCGAACGGATGATCTCGTGTGTGCGCGGGTTGGTGTGCGTGATCCAGCAAGGCACCTGGCGCGGATGCATCGCCGCGTCACCCATGAAGCTGAACACCGGCACCGGATCCAGGTCGCCGGGCTGCTCGACGAGCCGGCTGAAATCGATCGAACGGCCATCAATGCGCGGCGGTGTGCCCGTCTTGAGCCTGCCTTGCGGCAGCTTCAATTCCTTCAGCCGCGCCGACAGGCTGAGCGCCGCCGGATCGCCCGCACGGCCCGCGCCATAGCGCTCGAGGCCGATATGGATTTGCCCGTTCAGAAATGTTCCGGCCGTTAGTACAACGGTCTTGGCGCGAAAGTGAACCCCAACTTGTGTGATTGCGCCGACAACCCGGTCACCCTCCAGAAGGAGGTCGTCAACCGCTTGCTGGAAGAGCCACAGGTTGGCCTGGTTTTCGAGCCGCCGCCGAATGGCGGCCTTGTACAAGACGCGATCAGCCTGCGCCCGCGTCGCGCGCACGGCGGGCCCCTTGCTCGAATTGAGAATGCGGAACTGGATACCCGCCTCGTCCGTGGCCAGTGCCATCGCGCCGCCGAGTGCGTCGACCTCCTTGACCAGATGCCCCTTGCCGATGCCACCAATCGACGGGTTGCAACTCATCTGCCCCAGCGTCTCGATGTTGTGTGTCAGCAGCAGCGTGGCGCAACCCATGCGCGCAGCGGCCAGCGCCGCTTCGGTGCCAGCGTGGCCGCCACCGACGACGATGACATCGAACTGTTGAGGATGGAGCACGGGCAACCCGGGCCGCGACTGGCGCGGCTCGGCAGACAGATGAAGTGCCGCAATTTTAGGCGGGCTGGCGCCGCCGCATGGCGCTTGCGCGCCTCAGCCGCCCCTCAGGCCGGCGCCGGGCCGCTCCCAAGCGGCCTGAGCTCCCCCCGGGGGACGCGGGCAACGTGAGCTTGCGGCCGTCGGTTCAGGCCCGCCCACCGCTCGTCGGCACCGAGCGCAGGTCCTGGGCCACGCGCCCTTCGCCGAGCACGATCACGCGCGAGGCGCTGGCGATCGTTTCTGGGCGGTGCGCGACGATCACGCGCGTGAGCGACAACTGCCGCACGTGCTGATTGACGATGCGCTCGCGGTCAATGTCGAGCGCGCTGGTCGCCTCATCCAGCAGCAGGATGCGCGGGCGCTTGTACAGGGCGCGCGCCAACAGGATCCGTTGCTTCTGGCCTCCCGAGAGACTGGCCCCCATGTCGCCAACCAGCGTGTGGTACCCCATCGGCATCGCCTCAATCTCGTCATGCACTGCAGCCATCTGTGCGCATTCCGCGATCCAGGCGCTGTCCGGCGCGTCGTCGAAGAAGCAGATGTTCTCGGCCACCGACCCAGCCAGCAGCGCGTCTTCCTGCATCACCGTGCCGACCATCGCGCGCCAGCGCGCCAGCCCGAGTTGGCGCAGAGGCACCCCACCGACCCGAAACTCGCCGCTGTCCGGCGCGTGGATACCCAGCATCAGCTTCAACAGCGTCGTCTTGCCGCAGCCCGACGGCCCGACGATGGCCACTGACTCTCCCGGCTCGATCGTGAAGCTGACGCCGCGCAGTACCTCGGGCTCTCCGTCGGCATAGCGAAAGCCCACGCTGCTCACCTCAATGCGAGGCGGCGCCGCGGACTCCGCTGGCACCCCGGGGCCTACTTGCGGCAACCCTTCGTCCTCGGGCGCGGCCAGCACGATATCGGCAAGCCGCTCGCCCTGCAGGCGCAGCATGCGCAGTTCGACACTCTTGTCGATCAATGCGCTGATGCGTTGCGCAAATTGCTCCTTGAACGCAATGAACGCGAACAGCATGCCGACCGACAGTTGCTGCTCCATCACCAGCAACGCCCCCAGCCACACCACTGCAATGCGCTCCACGCCGAACAGCAACCGGTGCAGAACGGAAAACATCAGCTCGAGCTTGCGCGTGGCCAGGTCGGCATTCATGGTGTCGACGACGCGGTTCATGAAGCGCGCCTGGCGATCGGCTTGGCGGTTGAACAGCTTGATCGACTGCACGCCCCGCAGTGACTCGAGGAAGTGACTCGATTGCCGCGCCTCGTGCACGAGCGCCTCCTCGGTGGCCTCGCGCAGCGGCCTGAAGAAGGCCCAGCGCAAGGCCCCATACGCCGCCACGGCAGCCAGCACCACCGCCGCAAGCGCCACGCTGTAGAACAACATCATGGCCAGCGTGACCACGACCAGCAGGCCGTCCAGCACGGCCTCGATGAAGTGCGTGGTCAATGTCTTCTGGATCTGCTGCACGGTCGCGAAGCGAGACCAGACGTCGCCGGTATGCCGCTTCTCGAACCAGGCCATCGGCAGGCGCAGCAGGTGTGCGAACACGTTGGACAGCCACTGCAGGTTGAGCGTCGCCGACAGGTGCAACACCGACCAAGACCTGATCGCCGCGGCGCCGACCTGCAGCAAGACCAGGAGACCGAATCCAAGCACCAGCGTCAACAGCAGGTCGCGGTCGGCGCTGACCAGCACGCCATCGACGACCCACTGCAGGAAGAACGGACTCAACAAGACAAAGGCCTCGAGCCCCGCCGCCACCATGAAGATCTGCGCCAGCGAGCGTTTGAGGCCGCGCACCGGCCCGAGCAATTGCTTGAGCGTGACCGTCTGGCGCTCGGTCTTGGCAGTGAAGTCTGCGGCCGGTGTCAGCTCCAGCGCGATGCCCGTGAAGTGGCGCGACAGCTCGGCCAGCTTCATGCGGCGCACGCCACGCGCCGGGTCGTGCAACGTGACCCCGTTGCCGCGCACTTCGGTCAGCACGACGAAGTGATTCAGGTCCCAGTGCAGCACGCAGGGCAAGGCCAGCTGCGACAACTGCTCGGGCTCCGCGCGCAAGGCCCGCGGGTTGAAGTTCAATTGTCCGGCCATGCGCACCAGGTCAGCCATCGTGGCCCCCTTGAGCGACAACGAGAAGCGTTGCCGCAGCGTCGGCAGGTCGGTGCGGTAGCCATGCGCGGCGGAAACCATCGCCAGACAGGCCAGCGTGCACTCGGCCGCCTCGGTCTGGAGGATCATCGGCGCGTTGTGCCCGCCAAGCCAGCCGGCCAGCGACAGGTCCAGCGACTCCGCGCTCGCCATCACACGCGCCCGGCCATGCCCAGCAGCGGCTCGAACAACCACTCGTAGAGCTTGCGGCGCTCTACGGGTACGTCGGCGTCGAGCTGCATGCCAGGTGCCAGCGGCCGCAGCGCGCCATAGACCGGGACCTGCTGGCGTTCGAGCGCCACCGTGATCCGATACATCGGCTCGCGCGCCGTCCCCGCCCAGGCTTGGCCCGTCAGTTCGGCCGGCTGCAGTGGCGCCAGTGACACCTGCTCGATGCGCCCGTGCTGATGGCCGAACTTCTGGTAGGCGAACGCGTGGTAACGCAGCAGCACCGACTGCTCGGCGCGCAGGAAGCCCACGGCGCTCGACGGCGCATACAAATGCGCCTGCAGCGCCGAGCCCGCCGGCACCAAGCTGGCCAGGGTGGAGGCCGCCAGGACCGTCTGCCCTGCCGAGGCCAGCACGGCGCCCACGACACCGTCCTGCGGTGCGCGAACCACCAGGCTGCGGCGGGCTTCGCTCTCTACCTTCATTTGCGTCAATTCGGCCCGTTCGCGCTCGATCTCGCCCAGGCGCGCACCTGCCTGCAGGGGCAGGTCGCGAAGTTGTGCCTCCGTGGCGGTGATCTCGCGCTCGTGCGCGCTGCGCTGGCGCAACTGCGCCTGGCGTTGCGTGCGCAGCCCCAGCAGCTCCTCGGTCTTGGCCTGCACTTGGGCAGACGAGACGAAGTTGTCGTTGCGCAGCGACTCAAGCCGCGCCTGCGCCTGCTCGGCAAGCGCAATGCGCTGCGCCAACAAAGTCGATTCGGCATCGAGGCTGCTGCGCTCGCGCTGCAGATCGGCACGCCGGCGCTCCAGCGCCGTTTGCTGACTGCTGAGCAACGCCTGCTGCTGCTGCGCTGCGAAGCGCAGGCTCGATTCGCGCTCCGCCAAGCTGCGTTGCACCGCTGCCTGCGTGTCGCCGGCGGCGGCGGCACGGTCGAGCGACAGGACGAAGAGCACGTCGCCCGCGCGCACGCTCGCCCCTTGGGCAACCCGCCGCTCCAGCACCAGCGCATCCTGGGGTGGCGACAGGCGGATCACGCCGCTGTCAGGCACCAGCACGCCGCTGACGCGCACCTTGCGCGTGTACTCGCCAAGCGCCAGAAAGGCGCCCACGGCCAGCACCGCCAGCGTCACGGCGCCGGTCAACAGCGTCAGTGACAGCGGGCGAACCAGCTGAATCTCCCCGACCCACGAGGTCTGCTGGGCGTCCAGCACCTCGCGGCGGAAGAGGCTGGTCGTCCTCACGTCATGGCAGCGAGAATGTCACCACCCCTTAACCGGCAGGCTCGTGGTGCCGCCACTGACTTGGCGCAGTGATTGGTCATCCAGCTTGACGGGTTTGCGAAAGGTTTGCGTCGGCGCCTCGGCGCTGGGCTTGCCGGCAATACGTTGAACCCAACGGCCGATGGTTTTCTGGACTTGCTTCATACGCGCTCCTTTGTTGCACGGGTTGCGAAATCGATTACCGATTCCAGC
>JANOPR010000147.1:0-3210 GCA_031421955.1 Burkholderiales bacterium | reverse complement strand
TCCGCGTCGACGCGCTCGACGAAGCGCAGCTCGACAGCGTCTTTCGCAGCAACGTCTACAGCAGCTTCTTCTGCGCCCGCGAGGCGGTGCGCCGCATGTCGACGCGCCACGGCGGGCGCGGCGGGGTGATCGTCAACCTGTCTTCAGTTGCCGCGCGGCTGGGTGGGCTTGGCGGCGGTGCGGCCTACGCCGCGTCCAAGGGCGCGATCGATTCGTTCACCGTCGCCCTGGCCAAGGAGGTCGGGCTCGAAGGCATCCGCGTCGTCGCCTTGCGCCCGGGCTTGATCGGCACCGATATCCAGCAGGCGCACGGCGGGCTGGAGCGCATGGAGGCGCTGGCCAAGACCGCCGTGCCGCTGGGTCGATCGGGCTCGGCCGACGAGGTGGCGCAAGCCGCGTTGTGGCTCGCGTCCGATGCCGCCAGCTATGTGCACGGCGCGGTGCTCGACGTATCGGGCGGGCGCTGAATGAATGGAGCCCCCGGCCGCGGGAGTACCCGCGACCACCCCCCAAGTGGGTCGCCGGCCGCTGCGGAGCGGCCGCGCGCTGGCCGGCGATAAGTCACGATTGCCTCTCCGCCTCTTGAGTCCGCCCACCGGCACGCTGGTTCGATTCAATCGACCAGCGCCTGTGCCACCAGGTCCTTCATCGCCCGCCGGTAGTACGCGCGCAGCGGGCTCGGCGCCTGCGTCATGTACACGGCGCAGATCTGCTCCTTGGGCTCGGCCCAGAAATAGGTGCCGCCAGAGCCGGCCCACATGAACTCGCCGGCCGTGCCCTGCACCGCGGCAATGCCGTCGCCCTGGCGCACCAGGAAGCCCAGGCCGAAGGTGTAGCCCTGCACGCCGAACAGCAGCATGCCCGGGTTCGTCGTGGTATTGATCGCCGTGCCCAGGTGGTCGGCGGTCATCAGCCTGACGGTCGACCGCGACAGGATGCGGGCACCGTCGAGTTGCCCGCCGTTGAGCATCGCCTGGCAATAGCGCAGGTAGTCGCCGGCGGTGCTGACACCCCCGGCGCCGCCGGAGTCGTTGCCCGGCTGCTGGCTCACGTCGACGCGGTTGTTGTCGTCGCCGGTGGCCGGGTCTTTCGCGAACGGCTCGGCCAGCCGGGCCGCCTTGGCGGCGGGCACGAAGAAGCCGCTGTCGACCATCTTCAGCGGGGCGAAGAGCCGCTCCTGCAAAAAGTCGCCGAGTCGCTTGCCCGACACCGCCTCCACCACGCGGCCCTGCACGTCGACCGACAGGCTGTACTCCCAGGTGGTTCCCGGCTGCTGCGCCAGCGGCGCTTTGCCGAGCCGCTCGGCCATCTCGGCGCCGGGCAGTTCGCGCGCGTCGAAGTCGAGCGTCGGCTTGTACACACCGGCCTTGACATAGGCCTCGCGCACCAGCGTGTTGCGCGTCAGTTCGCCGTAGGCGATGCCCGAGGTGTGGCGCAGCAGATCCTGGATCGTCGGCTCGCGGTTGGCCGCCACCAGCCTGAAGCCGACGTTGTTGGACACCGGGTCCAATGAGCCGACGCTGACCATCGGGCTCTTGAACGACGGCAAAAACTTGGAGACCGGGTCGGTCAACTGCACCTTGCCGTCTTCGACCAGCATCATCAGCGCCGTCGATACCAGCGGCTTGGTCATCGAATAGATGCGGAACATCGAATCGGTTTTCATCGCCCCGCCTGCCGCATCGGCAAGGCCGCCGAAGGCCTGCGAATAGACCAGCTTGCCCTTGCGCGCCACCATCACCACGGCGCCCGGCAGCTTCTTGTCGGCCACTTCCTGGCGCAGCATCGCGGTGAGTTTGTCGAGCCGCTGCGACGACATGCCGACCGACTCGGGGCTGGCGGTCGGCAGCGGTTGCGCCAGCGCGGCGCCGGCCGCCAATGCGACGAAGCTGCCCACGACGAACGGGCGCGGGTTGAACCGGTTCGATGTCTTCATTCGAATGTCTCCTGGTGTTGTGATGGAACGGGAACGCGGTGAATCGGACGCAGTGAATCAGACGTAGCACGGGCCTTCGATCAGCGGATGATCGCGGATGAAGTCGAGGTCGATCACGAGGCCGATGCCAGTGCCCTCGTGCGGCGTGACGCAGCCATTCTCATCGAGCGCATAAGGCGGCTTGTCGGCGAGATGGTCGCGAAACGGATTCAGCGAGGTCACGTCGCCTTCGAAGTAACCCGGGTTGTCAACCCCGCACAGATAGTGAATCGTGGTCGCCATATTGATGGCGGTGGCCGAGGTGTGCGGGTTCACGCTGAGCTTGAGCGCGCTGGCCATCGCGGCGATGCGCATCGCTTCGGTCACGCCACCGGTCTTTGACAGGTCGGGCTGGACGATCTGCACATGACCGTCTTCGAGCAGGGTCGCGAATTCGTAGCGCGTGAAGTGGTTTTCGCCAGCAGCCAGCGGCACCCGGCCGAGCCCGGCGGCCTTGGCATAGGCGCGCCGGTCCTGCGGCGGAAACGGCTCTTCCAACCAGCCGACGGCGCATTCTTCGAACGCCGGCATCACCTTGCGCACGTCGTCAAGCCCGTAGGCGGTGTTGGCGTCGACCATGATGTCGATCGCGTCGCCCACCGCCTGGCGCACCGCGCGCACCCGGGCGATATCTTTTGCTGCGGTGTCGCCGACGCGCAGCTTCAAGGCGCGGTAGCCGCTGGCCACATGGCGCAGCGCTTCTTCGGCGAGCAAGGCTGGCTCCTGCCAACCGAGCGCGATGCCGCCGGCATAAGCCTTGATCGGCTTGGCGGATCCGCCGAGCAGCCGGTACAGCGGCCAGCCGGTGGCCTGGCTGCGAAAGTCCCACAAGGCGATGTCGAGGCCGCTCAGGGCCATCGCGGCGGCGGCGCCCATGCCGTGGCTGGCAAGCTGCATCTTGAACACCCGGGCCCACACGCCGGCCACGTCGCGCGCGTCCAGGCCGAGCACGAGTTCGCGCATTGTCGTGTCGACCAGCCGGGCGATCGCCCCCGGGCAGCGGCCGTGGTGGGCTTCGCCCCAGCCGACCTGGCCCTCGTCGGTTTCGACGCGCACCAGCACTGCGTCGCGCTTGACGCTGCGGCCGATGCCCAGGCGCACCGACTGGGCGGCAGGGACCGGGAAGGAGATCGGGACGGCTTTCAGGTCGGCGATGCGCATGGTCAGGTTCGGTTGAATGGGCTCCCTCCCCCAAAGGGGTAGGGGCATTACTTTGAAAACACTTCGGGGTTGAC
>JANOPR010000146.1:0-13331 GCA_031421955.1 Burkholderiales bacterium | reverse complement strand
CCGTGGCCGGGACGCAGGTACGGGGGCCGGAATCAGGCCTCTGGTGTGGTGATGAAGCGCGCAGCAAAGGCCTCTGCGGCTGCGCTGCCCCGCACGTTGCGCAGCAGCTTCGCAGCCTGCGCCAGCATGGGCTGCAACTCGGGCATGCTCTTGGCACGCTCGATCTTGATGGCAACGCTTTCCGCTGCCGGTCCCAGCTGTTCGTTGAGCACGCGCACAGCATCGCGGCGCAGCGACTCGAAGGCCGTGCCGTCACCTGCCACTGGCCGCGAAGCCACTGCCGCGGGCGTCGCCGCCTTGCGCTCAACTGGGCGCTCAGCGGGACGATCCGCCAGCGTCGTCAGCACCTCAATGAAGCCGTCGGCCAGCAGCCCTGCCAAGGTCGCGGCGGGATCGGCCAGGATCAACTGCGCGAGCTCAACGTCGGTCTTGCGGCCGTCAACCAGGATCAGCGCACTGCGCTGGCGGGGCCCGAGGCGCAGGGCACGCGTGGCAATTTCGTTGACCCCTTTTTCGGTCTTGCGGTAGACGGTGCTCATTTCGCGCGCAGGATAGCGTCAAGCGGCGCATTCTCCATTGGGGCCTCTACCGTTGCCAATTCAAAGTCGTGCGCTTGCGCACGTATAGTGACCGTTCTTGCCACTCCCCGCGACCGGGCGACCGACCCATGGACTACGAATGCATCCTCACCGAACGCCGCGAGAACGCGCCCGGCACGTTGGCGACCGGCCTGATCACGTTGAATCGACCGAGCAAGCGCAATGCGCTCAACGATCGCTTGATGGACGAGCTGGGCCATGCGCTGCACGGCTTTGACGCCGACACCGGTGTGGGCTGCATCGTGCTCGCGGGGAGTGACAAGGCCTTTGCCGCGGGTGCCGACGTCGGCGTGATGGCCAACTACAGTTACATGGACGCCTACCTGGGCAACTACATCACGCGCAACTGGGAGGCCGTGAAGTCGGTGCGCAAGCCCGTCATCGCCGCCGTGGCCGGCTACGCCCTGGGCGGGGGCTGCGAACTGGCGCTGGCCTGCGACTTCGTCATTGCTGCCGACACGGCCAAGTTTGGCCAACCCGAGATCAGGCTGGGCATCATCCCCGGCGCCGGTGGGACCCAGCGCCTGCCGCGCGCAGTGGGCAAGGCCAAGGCGATGGACATGGTGCTGACGGCGCGCACGATGGATGCTGCCGAGGCCGAGCGCGCCGGCCTGGTCAGCCGCGTCGTCGCGGCCGACAAGCTGCTCGACGAAGCCTTCGCCGCGGCGGCCGTCATCTGCAGCTACGGCCTGCCCAGCGTGATGATGGCCAAGCAGTGCGTGAATGCGGCTTTCGAGTCCGGCCTGACCGAGGGCGTCACGTACGAGCGCGGCATCTTCCACTCGCTGTTCGCCACCGAGGACCAGAAGGAAGGCATGGCGGCATTCATCGGCAAGCGCAAGCCTGTGTTCAAGCACCGCTGACGGGGGGCATGTGGCAGCGAGTCAGCCGGCATGAGCCCGCCGGGCCGCCCCAAGGGCGAATTCCGCAGTGCGCAGCACGGAGGTTGCCTGTGAGCCCGCCGGGCCGCCCCAAGGGCGAATTCCGCAGTGCGCAGCACGGAGGTACCCTGATGAGCACCGAGTTGCAGCCTCTGGACGGCGGTTGCGCCTGCCGCTTCGTGCGCTACCGCCTGACATTCACATCTTCACTGCGTCCAAGCAGCCCTGGGTGGTGCTGCCGCCGGACATGCCGGCGGTGCCTGAGTACTACAAGGCCAGCGAGCGCTGGCCGGCATCGAGCCTGGTGCGGCGCGTGGCACTGAGGTCGCGCCCTGAGGACAAATGACCCGCGCCGCGCGCCTGTGCATGCCATGCCAGGCCACGTGGTCTTGCAATGTTTCTCGCATTAATTGAGACGTCCATGAATCCAGCGTTGTTTGACTTGACCGGCCGCGTCGCCCTCGTGACCGGATCGTCGCGCGGCCTGGGCCGGGCGATGGCCGAAGGGCTGGCGGCCGCAGGAGCGCATGTCGTCGTCAACGGTACCGATGCGTCGCGTGTCGATACGGCCGTGCGCGAACTGCAGCAGACCGGGCGCCACGCCGAGGGGGCCGTCTTCGACGTCACGAACGAGGCTGCCGTCCTGCAGGCATTCGAGGGCTTCGACCAGCGTGGCATGGCCGTCGACATCCTCGTCAACAACGCGGGCATCCAATTGCGCAAGCCGATGCTCGAATTGAGCACCGCCGAGTGGCACAAAGTGCTCGACACCAACCTCACCGCCGCCTTCGTCGTCGGCCGCGAGGCAGGGCGCCGCATGGTGGCGCACGGGCGCGGCAAGATCATCAACATCGGCTCCCTGACAAGCAAGTTGGCGCGAGCCACCGTCGCCCCCTACACCGTGGCCAAGGGCGGGATCAAGATGCTCACCCAGGCCATGGCCGCCGAATGGGCGGTGCATGGCATCCAGGCCAACGCCATCGGGCCCGGCTACATGCTGACCGACATGAACCAGGCCCTGATCGACAACCCGCAGTTCGATGCCTGGGTCAAGGGCCGCACGCCGGCCAGACGCTGGGGCCGGCCCGACGAACTGGTCGGCGTGGCCGTGTTCCTGGCCTCGGCCGCCTCGGACTATGTAAACGGCCAGATCATCTACGTCGACGGCGGCATGACTGCCGTGCTGTAGGCCGCACAAGGTGCCAAGTCATTTGGGGCCGTCGGCGGCGTCCGTACCCCGACACGCTGCGATCAGTCGCCGTGCTTGTCGGCCTCCGAGGTGAAGCTGTCGGCGTAGAAGGCGTCCGCAGGCAGGCCGCAGTGAGCCACGAAATCGCGCTGCGCGGACTCCACCATCACCGGCGCGCCGCAGGCGTACACGACATGCTCCGAGAGGTCAGGGAGGTCTGACATGACGGCCCGGTGCACAAGGCCCGTCCGGCCCTGCCAGTCGTCAGTGGGCAGCGGCTCAGACAGAACAGGCACGTAGCGCAGATGGGGCATCGTTGCCGCGGCGGCCAGCGCCCACTCGTGCAGGTACAGGTCGACCTTGGTGCGGCAGCCCCAGTAGAGGACTGCCGGTCGATCGATGCCCGCGGCCTGCATATGCTCGATGATGGCTTTGATTGGCGCCAAGCCGGTGCCCGAGGCCAAAAATACGACCGGGCGCGCGATCGGTGCGTCGCTGTCTTCGCGCAGGAAGAAGCTGCCGAACGGGCCCTCGACGCGCAGGATGTCGCGCTCCTTCATCGCTGCGAACACATGGTCGGTGAACTTGCCGCCGGGCATGTGCCGCAAGTGCAGTTCAACCGCGGGCGGCTCGCCGAGCCGTTCCGGCGCATTCGCCATCGAATAGCTGCGCCGCGCCCCATCGCGCAGGATGAACTCAAGGTACTGCCCCGCGCGGTACTTGAAGGTTGCCGTGGCAGGCAATTGCAGACGCATCAGCACCACGTCGGGTGCCGGGCGCGACAAGGTGGCCACGCGTGCGGGCATCTTCAACTGCGGGTACTCGCCAGCGCCGGCCACCGTGCGTGCCTGGACCACGCAATCGGTCTGTGGCGTGGCGCAGCAGGTCAGGATCCAGCCGTCGGCCTCCTCTTGCGGCGGCAGCGCCTTGGTCTGGTGGGCGCCATGGATGACGCGACCCTGGAGCAGCCGGCTCTTGCACGAGCCGCAGGCGCCGTCGCGGCAGCCGTACGGCAGGCCCACGCCGGCGCGGATTGCGGCCGGCAGGATCGCTTCGTCACGCGCCACCTCGAATTCGAGGCCGGCGGGTTGAACCAGGACTTTGAAGGGCATCGGTCGGATCTGTTGGGCTTCTACACTGGATGGAATTGTGCCCGCTGGCTTGCTGCCGAACCCTGCCGCCTTGACGCCACCCATGTTGCCCCAGTCACGCGCCCGCCGTCCCGCACTGCTGATCGTCGGTTGCGGCGACATCGGGCTGCGCGTGCTGGGTCTGCTGCGTGGCCGCTACCGCGCGCTGGCCTTGACGCCCACGCCAGCGCGCGTGCCGGTACTCCGCGCGGCCGGCGCGACGCCGCTGCGGGGCGACCTGGACGACGCAGACTCGCTGGGCCGGCTGGCGGCCCTGGCCGACATGGTGTTGTACCTTGCGCCGCCGCCATCGCAGGGCGTGGCCGACCCGCGCAGCCAGCGACTGCTGCAGGCGCTGGCACGCAGCGCTCGCGTGCGACGCATCGTCTACGCCAGTACCAGTGGCGTGTACGGTGATGCCGGCGGCGCGCGCATCGACGAGACCCGGTCGGTCGCGCCACAAACGGACCGCGCCCGTCGCCGCGTCGACGCCGAGGTCCGCATGCGCGACCATGGCAGGGCCTTTGCGCGGCGCGTCAGCGTGCTGCGCATACCCGGGATCTATGCCTTGGACCGCAAGGGGGGCGACCCGCGGGAGCGCGTGCGGCGTGCAACGCCGCTGCTTCAAGCCGCTGACGATGTCTATACCAACCACATCCATGCCGACGATCTGGCGCGCGCCTGCGTGGCGGCGCTGACGCGTGGCGCGCCGCAGCGCATCTACCACGTCAGTGACGACAGCGAGTCGAAGATGGGTGAGCATTTCGATGCGGTGGCCGACGCCTTTGGCTTGCCACGTGCGCCGCGCCTGTCACGCGGTGAGGCCGAGCGCGCGCTCTCACCGATGCAGATGAGCTTCCTCTCGGAATCGCGCCGGCTTGACAACCGCCGCTTGCGGCAGGAGTTGCGCCTGCGCCTGCGCTATCCGACGCCCGCTACGGCCTGGGCCGACGCCCAGGAACCCATGTCAGTTCTTCATGCCGCCGAAGCGGCACCTGCGACGCAGGAACCGTGAGGTCCATCCAAGGGACCGTCGCGGATCGGGCTTTGCCCGGCCGCCAGCGGTCCTTGCAGGCCGCATGGCCGCGAGATGCGGCCATTCCTCGGCCCGTCCAAGCCGAATGGCTTGGAGCCGCGGGCCTCAGCCCCCTTGAGGGAAAGTGGCGAAGCCGCTTCGGGGGTGGTTCACTTCAGACGCCTGAGGCGCGCTTGATCGCCTGCGCACGGTCGATGCTGTGCAGGTCGACGCGGCGGCGCGACCCGTCGCGCTCGATCTCCAGCGTGAGCGCACGCTCGGCCGGGCCGCCAGACCACAGCCTTGTCCACAACGAGTCGAGCGTCGACACCGGTGTGCCATCGATCGCGTGTATGCGGTCGCCGATGCGCAGGCCTGCCACGTCGGCCGGGCTGTCCTCGGCGACCCGAACGACATGCAACACGCCAGCCTGCTCGACGCAGTTCACGCCCAGCCAGGCGCGACGGCTCGCGCTGGACATGCCGCTGGCTCGCAACTCGCCCAGGATCGGCTGCAGCAGGTCGGTGGGCACGAACATGTTGCCGGGTCGACGAGACCCATCTGCCGGTGCGTCGCTGCGGGTGTCGGCCACCACCAGTGAGCCGATGCCCACCAGTTCGCCGCGGCTGTTGAACAGGCCTGCGCCGCTGTGGTCAGTGCGCGGTGGCGACGTGAACAGGGCATCGTCGATGCGGTACTCCCAGTAGCCCGCGAAGCTGCGCCTGGAGACCAGTCGTGCCATGCTGAGCTGGCCTCGGTCGCCGCCACTGGCCACCAACAGCGACTCATCGGTCGACAGCGCCCGCGAGCCGCCCAGCGGCGCCGGGGAGACGCGCAACGGTGCCAACGGCTGCAGCAGGCCGAACCCAGTGGCCAGGTCATAGGCGACGACGCGCGCAGGCACCGCTCGGTTGTCATCGAGGACGAGTTGCACCTGGTCGGCCTCGAGGATCAGGTAGCCGATCGTCAGCACCAGGCTGTCGGGGCCAATGACCACGCCGGAGCCCTGGCGGATCCGGCCCAGTGTGGCGTTCGATCGCGCGCCGTCCAGGGCCAGCGCCTGCACGCCCACGACGGCCTGGCTGGCGCGTTCAAGGGCGCGCGATTGCGCCTCAAGCTCGGTCGGTGCCGCAGATGGCGTCGAAGGGGTCGCGGCCAGCGCCGCCGCGGCCAGCCACAAGGTGATCCACGCCGCTTGTCGAATGAGCATCCGCATCGCACGCCTCCTTCGGTCAGAGCGAAGAATGCGCCAAGCCCAGGCGCAATGCAATGGCACCCGCAGCGCGGGCGGTGGTCAGCGACGGCGGCCGAAGGGCGCCTGTCCGCGCCAGTAGCGAATCATGAGGAAGCCGCCGAGCATGCCGCCCAGGTGGGCAAAGTGCGCAATGCCGCTGCCGCCGGTGACGCCGAAGATCAGTTCGAGCGCACCGAAGAGCGCGACGAAGTACTTGGCCTTCATCGGAATCGGCGGGAACAGCGGCATGATCGTCCGGTTGGGGAACATCATGCCGAAGGCCAGCAGCAGGCCGAAGGTGGCGCCCGAGGCGCCGACCGTCGGCGCACGCGATCCGATCATCAGCGTCCACAGGAGCTGCACGGCCGCAGCGGCCAGCGCGCTCGCCAACAGGAAGTGGATGTAGCGCCTGGCGCCCCACAGCCGCTCGATCTCGGCGCCGAACATCCACAGCGCCAGCATGTTGAAGAAGAGGTGCAGCATGTCGCCATGCATGAAGGCATAGGTCAGCGGCTGCCAAGGCATGAAGGCGCCACTCTGCAACGGCCACAACGCAAACATGTTCGTCAGCGCGGGCGGCAGGATCTGCTGCGCGAGGAAGATGCCGACGCAGATCAGCAGCAGGTTTTTCGTGACCGGTGGCAGTGGCGGCATCGCGTTGGTGGTGGTGCCCGGGGCCGGACTCGAACCGGCACGCCTTGCGGCGAGGGATTTTGAGTCCCTTGCGTCTACCGATTTCGCCACCCGGGCAGGTCAGTCAAAGCACGCGGTAGCGCGTCGGCGCGAATTATCACATGCACCCTGCGCCCTCGTGGGCCTTCGAGGCGCGCCGAGCGAATTGCATCCTGGACTGCCACAATGGCGCCATGCCCGCCTACAAGAGCCTCGAGGACGTGATCGGCGCGACGCCGCTGGTGCAACTGCAGCGCCTGCCCGGTGCCGCCAATGCGCAGCGGGGCAACGTGATCCTGGGCAAGCTCGAGGGCAACAACCCGGCCGGCTCGGTGAAGGACCGGCCGGCCATGAGCATGATCCGCCGCGCCCAGGAGCGGGGCGACATCGCGCCGGGCGACGTGCTGATCGAAGCCACGTCGGGCAATACCGGCATCGCGTTGGCGATGGCTGCCGCGATCCGCGGCTACCGCATGGTGCTGATCATGCCGGAGGACCTGTCGATCGAGCGTGCGCAGACCATGAGGGCCTTCGGCGCCGAGCTGGTGCTGACGCCACGCTCGGGCGGCATGGAGTACGCGCGCGACCTGGCCCTGCAGATGCAGGCCGACGGCAAGGGCAGGGTGCTCGACCAGTTCGCCAACCCCGACAACCCGCGCATCCATTACGAGACCACGGGCCCCGAGATCTGGGCCGATACCGAGGGCCGGATCACGCACTTCGTCAGCGCGATGGGCACGACCGGCACCATCACGGGCGTGTCGCGCTTGCTCAAGGAGAAGAACCCGGCGGTGCGCATCGTCGGCGCACAGCCCAGCGAGGGCTCGCGCATCCCGGGCATCCGCAAATGGGCCGAGGCCTACATGCCCAAGATCTACGACGCCACCTTTGTCGACGAGATCGTGCTGGTCGGACAGGCAGAGGCCGAGGACATGGCGCGGCGCCTGGCACGTGAGGAGGGCATCTTCGCCGGCATCTCTGCGGCCGGCGCCTGCTGCGTGGCATTGAGCCTGGCCGAGCGACTCGAGCATGCGACGATCGTGTTCGTCGTCTGTGACCGTGGCGATCGCTACCTGTCCACCGGTGTGTTCCCGGCGTGAACGTCGTGAGGCCGGCCCGGGTCGCGTGACGCTCAAAGGCGCCGGATGAACGCTGACTTCCGCTACTGTCCCACTTGCGCCACGCCGCTGGCATCGATCGAGCTGGTCGAAGACGGCGGGCCGAAGGTGCGGCTACGCTGCGCGGCTTGCGGCTTCACGCACTGGAACAATCCGACGCCTGTGCTGGCCGCGGTCATCGAGTGCGTTGACCGTGACGGACTCGTGCTGCTGGCGCGAAATGCCGCCTGGCCGGGCGGCAAGTTCGCACTGGTCACGGGCTTCATGGAGGCAGGCGAGACACCCGCAGCGGGCATCGTGCGCGAGGTCGCCGAGGAGACCTCACTGACCGTCGACGCCGTCTCGCTGATCGGCGTCTACGACTTCCAGCGCATGAACCAGGTCATCATCGCGTACCACGCGAGGGCGCGCGGCGACGTGTGCTTGTCACCCGAGTTGGCCGAGTACAGGCTGGTCGCACCGCAGCACCTGAAGTGCTGGCCTGCCGGAACCGGCCAGGCGCTGGCCGACTGGCTCAGGAGCCGTGGCCACGAACCTGTGTTCCTGGATGCCCCGGCTCGCGCCTAGAATCGACGCCGCTCTGAAGGAATCCCCGCATGCAAGCGAACAAGGAAATCGACACCCGCGGCCTGAACTGCCCGCTGCCGATCTTGAAGGCCAAGAAGGCGTTGGCCGACATGCACAGCGGCGAAGTTCTCATGGTGGTTGCGACCGACCCCGGCTCGGTGCGCGACTTCCAGGCCTTTGCGCGCCAGACCGGCAACGAACTCGTCGAGCAGACCAGCGGCGAGACAGAGTTCGTGCACTACCTGCGACGCAGGTAAGGCCAGAGGCTAGACCGCGCCGGGCCGCCCCAAGCGGGCGACGCCCCCTTGGGGGGCCGACGCCGCAGGCGTCTTGGGGGCAGGCTAGAAGTCCAGCGCATTCAAGTAGTCGCGGAAACCCGGCCCGATCTGCGGGTGCGCGAGGGCCAGTTCGACGTTGGCCTGCAGGAAGCCCTCCTTGCTGCCGCAGTCGTAGCGCTTGCCCTCATAGCGATACGCGAACACCTTCTCGCGGCGCAACAAGTCTGAGATGCCGTCGGTGAGTTGAATCTCGCCGCCCACGCCGCGGGTCTGCGTGGCAAGTTCGCGCATCAGGCCGGGCGTGAGGATGTAGCGCCCAGCGACGCCCAGCCGCGAGGGCGCGTCGGCAGGTGCCGGTTTCTCGACAATGCGCTCGATGTCCATCAGCCGGTCGTTGACCTGTGTGCCCGCGACGATGCCATAGCGCCGCGTGTGCTCCGCAGGAACCTCCTGCACGGCCAGGATCGAGACACGCCATTCCTCGTACTGCTCGACCATTTGCGCCAGCACCGGCGGCTGGCCAACCATCAAGTCGTCCGCCAGCAACACCGCGAAGGGTTCGTTGCCAACCAGCCGCTGCGCGCACAGGACGGCGTGGCCCAGACCCAAGGCCTGGGCCTGGCGCACGTAGATGCACTCCATGTCATTGGGCTTGACGCTGCGCACTACGTGCAGTAATTCCGCCTTACCCGCCTGTTCAAGGGCTACTTCGAGCTCGAACGTCATGTCAAAGTGATCCTCGATGGGTCGCTTGTGGCGACCGGTGACGAAGATCATCTCTCTGACGCCGGCGGCGTACGCCTCTTCAACCGCGTATTGAATCAGCGGTTTGTCGACCACCGGCAGCATCTCCTTCGGCTGGGCCTTGGTGGCCGGCAGGAATCGAGTTCCGAGTCCTGCAACGGGAAAGATCGCCTTCTTGATGTGCATTTACTTACAATCGACAGCGGGGAGACGGGCAGATTCTGGCACGCGGCACGGCCGCGGCCAGCGTGAAAACTGCCCCGTGGGTGCATGGACGTCCTGATCGTTGAGCCGCTCGAGCCGGAGGTCATGCAATGGCTGGGCGAACGCCATGCCGTGCGCTATGCCCCCGAGTTGGCGCATGACCCGCGGGCCTTGCGCCAGGCCCTGTTCAATGTCCGCGCGTTGATCATCCCGCCGTCGGTCGCGATCGATGCGCAGGTGCTTCACTTCGCACCGGTGTTGCGTGCCGTCGGGCGCCTCAGCACCGGCGCCGAAAACATCGACCTGGATGCCTGCGGACGCGCGGGTGTCGAGGTCGTGCGCAGCGTCACCGCCAGTGCAGTGGCCGAGGCCGAGTTCATGGTCGGCGCGCTGCTGGCGTTGCTGCGGCGTGTCCCGGTCGTGAATGCCGAGGGTCTGCTGGTCGGCCGCGAACTCAGCGGAGCGACGATCGGCCTGATCGGGATGGTGCCGGCGGCGCGCGCCCTGGCGCAGTTGCTGGCAGCGTTCGGGTCGCGCGTGGTCGGGTACGACCCGACCGTGCATGCGTCCGACAACGTCTGGGGCCGCTGGCGCGTCGAGCCGTTGCCGCTGCGCGAGTTGATGGAGCAGTCCGACGGCGTGTGCGTGCAGCTGGGCTACTTCACGCGCTACCAAGGGCTGATCGGCGAGCGATTCCTGCCCTTCTGCAAGCCCAACCAGGTGATGGTCAGCATCGCGCACTCGAGCCTGTTCAACGAAGCCTCGCTGGCCGAGGTCCTGGCCACAGGCCGCATGGCGGCGGCCTGGTTCGACAGCATGGAGCCCGGAGCGATGGATCAGGGCCGCCCGCTGCACGACATCGACACGCTGCAGATCACGCCTCGCGTGGCCAGCACGACCCGCGAGTCACGCATCCGCAGCGCCTGGGCCGTGACACGCCGCATCGATGAGCTGCTGAACGCCACCGTGGTGGCGCAGCGTGCGGAGTTCAAGGCGACTTCGCCAGACCTGCCGCTTGATCTTCCAGCCGACGAAGCGTCTGGCTGAACTCAGCCAGACGCGCCCGCTCCTGCTCGACAACAGCCGCAGGCGCTCGCGCCACGAAGCCGGCGTTGCCGAGCTTGGCCTGGGCCTTCACGACCTCGCCCTGCAGGCGGATGATTTCCTTGGCCAGGCGCTGCTGTTCCGCGGCCACGTCGATCTTGACTTCAAGTGCCAACCGGACATCGCCTTGCACGATCACGGGCGCGTCTTTCGTTGCCTGCACGAAGGCGGCCTCGTCAGGCGGGCGCTTCACTTCCGACAACCGGGCCAAGGCCCTCAGCAACGGCGTGGCCGCATCGATGAAGCCTGCGTCGCCGTAGGCCAGCAGCGGCACGCGTTCTGCGGGTGACAGCGCCATTTCGCTGCGCAGATTGCGGCAGGCGCCGACGATGGCCTTCAGCTGCGCGACCCAGGCATCGGCCTGCGGGTCGATGCGTTGGGCTTGCGCCACGGGGTAGGGCGCGCTGACGATGCCGTCGGCGGCGCCCGCGACCTTTCGCTGCGCGACCGGCGCCACGCGCTCCCACAATTCGGCGGTGATGAACGGCGTCAGCGGGTGCAGCAGGCGCAGCGTGGCCTCCAGCACGCGGATCAAGGTGCGCCGCGCGGCGCGCTGCTGGGCGGCGCCACCGGTCTGGATTTGCACCTTGGCGATCTCAAGGTACCAGTCGCAGTACTCGTCCCAGACGAAGCTGTAGAGCGCGTTGGCGACGTTGTCCAGGCGGTAGTCGGCAAATCCCTGAGCAACTGCGGCCTCGACGCGCTGCAGCTCGCCGACGATCCAGCGGTCGGCGGGTGAAAAGTCGAGGGTGCCCCCCTGCGCGGCGGCTTGTCCGCTGCTCGCCTGTGTCCCGCACTCCTCAGCGCCATGCGGGGCGAAGCCGCAGTCCTGACCCTCGCAGTTCATCAGCACGAACCGCGTGGCGTTCCAGAGCTTGTTGCAGAAATTGCGATAGCCCTCGCAGCGCTGGGTGTCGAAGTTGATGTCGCGGCCCAGGCTGGCGTAGCTGGCCATCGTGAAGCGCAGTGCGTCGGCGCCGTAGGCCGGCATGCCTTGCGGAAACTCCTTGGTGATGCGCGCGGCGATCTTCGGTGCATGCTCGGGCCGGCGCAGGCCGACGGTGGATTTGCGGATCAATGACTCAAGGTCGACGCCCTGGATCAGGTCCACCGGGTCGAGCACATTGCCTTCGCTCTTGCTCATCTTGTGGCCGTGCGCGTCGCGCATCAGGCCGTGGATGTAGACGTCGCGGAACGGCACCTTGCCCGTGAAGTGCAGCGTCATCATGATCATCCGGGCGACCCAGAAGAAGATGATGTCGAAACCCGTGACCAGCACCGTCGAGGGCAGGAACAGGTCCTGCTCGGCGCTCTTGCCCGGCCAGCCGACGGTGGAGAACGGGAATTGCGCAGCGGAGTACCAGGTGTCGAGCACGTCCTCGTCGCGCGTCAAATTGCCCGCATAGCCGGCAGCCGTTGCCTTGGCCCGAGCTTCGTCTTCGCTGCGCGCCACGAACAACTCGCCGCCACTGCCGTACCAGGCCGGGATCTGGTGCCCCCACCAGAGCTGGCGCGAGATGCACCAGTCCTGGATGTTGTTCATCCACTGGTTCCAGGTGTTGACCCATTGCGGCGGCACGAAGCGCACGTCGCCGCGCTCGACCGCGGCCATTGCGCGGCCGGCGATCGACTGCCCGTCGCGACCGGGCTTGGTCATGGCCATGAACCATTGGTCGGTCAGCATCGGCTCGACGATCTGGCCCGTGCGCGCGCAGCGCGGCACGGTGAGCTTGTGCTTCTTGGTCTGGACGTGCAGACCCAGGGCCTCGAGGTCGGCCACGACGCGCTTGCGGGCGACGAAGCGGTCCAGGCCGCGGTACGCAAGCGGTGCGTTGTCGTTGATGGTGGCATCGAGTGCGAGCACGCCGATCATGGGCAGGCCGTGGCGCTGGCTGACCGCGTAGTCGTTGGTGTCGTGCGCCGGAGTCACCTTGACCACGCCGGTACCGAACTCGCGATCGACGTAGGCATCGGCGATGACGGGGATCGTGCGGTTGCACAGCGGCAGCGTGACCTGCTTGCCGACAAAGGCGGTGTAGCGCTCGTCCTCGGGATGCACCATCACGGCGGTGTCGCCGAGCATCGTCTCCGGCCGCGTCGTCGCCACCACCAGCGAGCCACTGCCATCGGCCAGCGGATAGCGGATGTGCCACATGAAGCCGTCTTCCTCCTGGCTCTCGACCTCAAGGTCCGAGACCGCTGAGCGCAGCACCGGATCCCAGCTCACCAGCCGTTTGCCGCGGTAGATCAGACCCTCGTCGAAGAGGCGAACGAAGGTCTCGTTGACGACCGCCGACTGTGTGGCGTCCATCGTGAAGTACTCGCGCGTCCAGTCCACCGTGTCGCCGATGCGCCGCATCTGGCCGGTGATGACGTTGCCCGAGGTCTCCTTCCACGCCCAGACGCGCTTGATGAACTCCTCGCGGCCGATGTCGTGCCGCGACAGCCCTTGTTCCTGCAACTGACGCTCGACGACGATCTGCGTGGCGATGCCGGCATGGTCCGTGCCCGGCAGCCACAGCGTGTTGAAGCCGCGCATGCGGTGCAGCCGCGTCAGCGCATCCATGATCGTGTGGTTGAAGCCGTGGCCCATGTG
>JANOPR010000145.1:0-3122 GCA_031421955.1 Burkholderiales bacterium | reverse complement strand
ACCGACAGCTTCGGGCCCATCGACGTCCCGGGCGATGCGCTGTGGGGCGCGCAGACCGAGCGCAGCCGGCGCTACTTCGCCATCGGCGAGCAGCGCATGCCGCCGGCGATCGTCCGCGCGCTGGCCGAGATCAAGCGCGCTGCCGCCGAGGTGAACTGCGACCTGGGCCTGCTCGACGCGTCCAAGGCGCAAGCCATTGCCGCAGCGGCTCAGCGTATTGCGGCCGGTGAGTTCGAAGGCCAGTTTCCACTGTCTGTGTGGCAGACCGGTTCGGGCACCCAGAGCAACATGAATCTGAACGAAGTCATTGCCGGCCTCGCGTCGCAGGCCCTGGGCGGCGGCCTGGGCGCCGCTCGCTGCGTGCACCCGAACGACGAGGTCAATCTCGGCCAGTCGTCGAACGATGTCTTCCCGACCGCGATGCACATTGCCGCGGTGCTGCACGCCGGGCCGTTGCTGGCTTCGCTGAGCCGGCTGCGCGGCGCCCTGCAGGCCAAAGCGCGGGCGTTCGACAGCGCGGTCAAGGTCGGCCGTACCCACCTGCAGGACGCCACGCCGGTCACGCTCGGCCAGGAATTCGGCGGCTACGACGCCCAACTCGCCATCGCCGAGGCCGCGTTGCGCCGCGCATTGCCCGCGGTGCATGCCCTGGCGATCGGCGGCACCGCCGTCGGCACCGGCCTGAACACGCATCGCGAATTCGGCGTTCGCGTCGCGTCGGCACTGGCCGCCCGGCTGAATGCCCCCTTCGTCGTCGCCGACAACCTGTTTGCCGCTTTGGCCGGCCATGAGGCGCTCGTGGGCTTGCACGGCGCACTCAAGCTGCTGGCCGTGGCCCTGAACAAGATCGCCAACGACATTCGCCTGATGGGCAGCGGCCCGGCCGCCGGGCTCGGCGAACTGCGCCTGCCCGCCAACGAGCCCGGCAGTTCGATCATGCCGGGCAAGGTCAACCCGACGCAAGTCGAGGCGCTGACCATGGTCTGCGCCCAGGTGATGGGTCACGACGTGGCGATCGGCATCGCGGCAAGCCAGGGCCACTTCGAGCTCAACGTGTACAAGCCGCTGATCGCGTACGACGTGCTCGACAGCCTGCGCCTGCTCGCGGATGCGATGGCGAGCTTTGCGGCCCATTGCGTCGAAGGCCTCGAGGTCGACGCCGCGCGCACGCAGGACATGCTCGCGCGTTCGCTGATGCTCGTGACCGCGCTGGTCCCGCATATCGGCTACGACCGCGCGGCGTTGATCGCCAAGCATGCGCATGCCCGCGGCCTGGGCCTGCGCGATGCCGCGCTGGCCGTCGGCGGCGTCAGCGCGGCCGATTTCGACGCCTGGGTCGACCCCCGGCGCATGCTGAGCCCCGATTGAGCCGTGCGCGGCTGGCCCACGCGGTCGGCATCGACCCGATCGACTTCGGCCCCCGTGGTCACGATCCGTCCCTGGCCTGCCCCGTGCCGAGTCGCGACGGGTCGCAGCGACAGCCCGCCATCAAGAGTCAATCCGCCACGCCCTTGGTCAGCTTGTCGATGCGCTTGCGCACCGCTGGCGTCAGCTTGTCGAGCAGTTCCAGCGCGCCGAGATTCGATTGCAGTTGCGCCAGCTTCGATGCGCCGGTAATGACCGAGGTCACTCGCGGATTGGCGGCCGCCCACGCGAGTGCCAGTTGCGCGACGCTGCCGCCGAGCTCGGCCGCGATCGGCTCAAGCTGCTTGACCGCGGCGTTCTTCGCCGGGTGCGTCAAGCCCTCGCGCAGGAAAGCCATGTTCTCCATCGCGCCGCGGCTGCCGTCGGGCACGCCGCCGGTGTACTTGCCGGTCAGCAGGCCCGAGGCCAGCGGGCTCCAGGTGGTCAGGCCCAGGCCGAGGCGGTCGCACAGCGACGCGTATTCGCGCTCGACGCGGTAGCGGGCGAACAGGTTGTACTGCGGCTGTTCGACCACCGGCTTGTGCCAGCCATGGCGCTCAGCAGCATCCCACGCCGCGCGGATCGCCTTGGCCGGCCACTCGCTGGTGCCCCAGTAGAGCGCCTTGCCCTGGCTGATGATGTCGCTCATCGCGCGTGCGGTCTCCTCGACCGGCGTCTGCGGGTCGGGGCGGTGGCAGTAGACGATGTCGATGTGCTCCAGGCCCATGCGCTGCAGCGAGCCGTCGATGGCCTGCATCAGGTACTTGCGGTTCAGCGTGTTCTTGCCGTTGACGCCCTCGCTCTGCAGGCCCCAGTAGAACTTGGTCGAGACCACGTAGTTCAGGCGCGGCCAGGCCAAAGTTTTCAGCGCCGCGACCATCACCTCTTCGCTGCGCCCGGCGGCGTAACCCTCGGCGTTGTCGAAGAAATTGACCCCGGCGTCATACGCCGCGGCCATCATCTCGACCGCGGCCTTGGCGTCGACCTGGTTGTGGTACGTGACCCAGGAGCCGAGCGAGAGGACGCTGAGCTTGAGGCCGGTGGAGCCCAGGCGGCGGTAGAGCATGGTGTCGGTCGTCTTGTCGGTGGCGAAGGAGCGACCCTAACCGATGCGCTGCGGGCGCTGCGGTGGTTGGGTTCGTTTCGTCTCTCGGCATCGCTGCGCTGTCCGCGCCGATGCTGGCCCGCGACGGTGCGCTGACAGGCGGCTCGCATTCGATTGAACGCATGGCGCGTCGGCTGTTGGCTCGCGCGGGAACGCCGGATCAAGCGGCTTGAGGGTCAACAAATGAGTGCTGGGCCTACCGTCAACTGGTGCGGTTCGGTGGCTGTTAGCGGCCAGAAGCGGGTACTGGTGTACGGCTAGTTTGGAGCAGGTCAGTTGATGATCCGGGCCGGGCCGAGATCGGCGGCGTTTTGAGCTCGACTTCAAGCACTGCCCCAACGGCGGCGGCGAGCTGAAGATCATTCCCGCGATCCTGGAGCACACGACATGTTGGGTCGACGCTGACCGCGGCCGCCGGCATCCGCCCGGCTTGAGTCAAGTCAAGCTATCGCCCGGCCAACGAGCCGACGATCGGCATCAGGCAAGACCACCCCCACGAGTTGACCATGAGTACAACGAAGAAGTTCGTCTATCGGTTCGGCAGCACGGGCACCGAGGGCTCGGCGGCGATGAAGAACCTGCTCGGCGGCAAGGGCGCCAACCTGGCCGAGAT
>JANOPR010000144.1:0-1711 GCA_031421955.1 Burkholderiales bacterium | reverse complement strand
GTCCAGTGCGCGGCGGCCTTGGCCGCGGCGATCAGCGTGCCGGAATGTCCCGACAGCATCATCTGTTCGAGCGAGCCATCGGCATGGTCGCTGGCATACAGGCTGCTCACTGACAGCATCGAGGCCAGCAGGGCGCTGACCCAGACGATGCCGGCGGCGATCTCGCGCAGCACCTGCGGCTCGGGCCCGACGCCGAGCGGGAACAGGCTGATCGCGACCAGGAAGAACACCACCGGCAGCAGGGCCTCGACGCGGCGGCGCAGCGCCAGGCGCAGGTCACGCAGGTAGACGGCGAGGAAGGCGGCGCGCATCGGTGCCTCGGCCGGTCAGGCGAAGGGGTCCAGGTTGAACACGCTCATCGGTGGCGCCGAGGCGCCCGGGTCCTGGTGGCTGGTCAGCAGGACGCTGCCCCCGCGCGCCAGGTGCCCGTGCATCAGGGCATTGACGCAGTCCACGCCATCGCTGTCCAGCGCGTCGTAGGGTTCGTCGAGGATCCAGATCGAGGCCTCGCGCTCGAGCGCCAACCGCGCCAGCGTGGCACGCCGACGCTGGCCTTGCGACAGCGTGCGCACGGCTGCGTCACGCCGCGTGCTCATGCCCACGCGTTCGAGCGCCTCATGCACCGATTCGACATCGCTGGCACGTCCGTGCAGCAGGGCCAGAAAACGCAACGACTCGGTGACGCTCAGGTCATCCTTCATCGCGCTGGCATGCGCTACGTAGACCATGCGCCGTGCAAGGGCCGCGGCCTGCCGCACCGGCACGTCGCCCCAACAGATGCTGCCCGCCTCGGGGCTGGCCAGGCCCGCTGCCAAGCGCAACAGGCTGGTCTTGCCGCGCCCGTTGTGGCCTCGCAGCCAAACTGCGTTCCCCGGGGCAACGCGGAAGTTGACGCCCGTGAACAGCAGCCGATTGCCGCGGCGGCAGGCAAGGTCGACGGCGGCCAGTGTGGGCAGGCTCCCGGTGTCAGAACGAGTAGCGGGCACCGAGGGCGTAGTTGGCACTGTGGGACGATTCCTTCGTCGAGATTGTCAATGCGGGATCGTCGAGATTGGCCGACAGGGCCGGGTTCGTGCCCTGTCTGTTGGTCGCGCGCCATACAGGCGATCAGCGCGCAGGGCTTGCCGATGCGCCCAGGCCGACACGGCCGATTTTACGGGACACGAGCCGCGCTGCCGGGGCGGCGCCGCGGCGCGGCTGGCCAGACGCTTCAGTCGAGCAGTCCGATGGCGGTGGGCGCATCCTCGGCCGACAGGGCCAACTCCTCGAACTCGTTGATCGCGTCGATCTCGGTACCCATCGAGATGTTGGTCACGCGCTCGAGCATCACCTCGATCACCACGGGCACCTGGAACTCGGCCAGCCACGCGTTGGCCTGTTGAATGGCCGGTTTGATTTCTTCCTGTCTGTACACGCGCACGAACTTGCAGCCCAGGCCCTCGACGACGGCCTTGTGGTCGACGCCATAGCCTGCGAGCTGCGGCGCGTTGATGTTGTCGAAGCCGAGCTGCACGCAGTAGTCCATGTTGAAGCCACGCTGCGATTGGCGGATCAGGCCCAGGTAGCTGTTGTTGACGACCATGTGGATGTACGGCAGCTTGAACTGCGCGCCCACGGCCAGCTCCTCGATCATGAACTGGAAGTCGTAATCGCCCGACAGCGCGACGATGGTTCGCGTGGGGTCGGCCGCGCGCACGCCCAGGGCGGCCGG
>JANOPR010000143.1:0-1503 GCA_031421955.1 Burkholderiales bacterium | reverse complement strand
GCCATCGTGCTCGACGTGCTGCGCGAGACCGAGCTCGACGCGCTGATGCTCGCCGGCCGCTACAGCCTGCTCGACCACAGCGCGCTGCCCGAGCTGCTCCCGCTGTGCAGCGCACGCCGTGTGCGCATCGCGCTCGGCGGCGCGTTCAACTCCGGCCTGCTCGCCACCGGCACGCGCGGCGGCGGCGTGGCGCGCTTCAACTACGCCCCTGCCGCGCAGGCCTGGGTCGAGCGCACGGCACACATCGAAGCCGTCTGCGACGCGCACCGCGTGCCGCTGCGCGCCGCGGCACTCCAGTTCCCGCTCGCCCACCCGGCCGTCGACGTCGTGATGGTTGGCGCGCGGTCGGCCGCCGAATGGCAGGATGCACTGACCATGGTGCAGCTGCCGATTCCGCCCGCCTTCTGGCGCGACCTGCGCGGCGCCGGCCTGCTGCCCGCGGAGGCCCCGACACCATGAGCCCGCACGTCCGCCCGAGGGGCGAATGCTCCCTCTCGGAGGGACGGCGCGCAGCGCCAAGGGTGCACCAATGATCGTCGACGCGCACTTCCACTGCTGGCGCCTGGCGCGCGGCGACTACGGCTGGCTGACGCCGGCGCTGGCACCGATCCATCGCGATGTCACGGTCGAGGATTGGCAACGCGAAGCCGGGCCCCTCGGCGTGCAGGGCGGCGTGCTGGTGCAGGCCGCGCCGACCGAAGCCGAGACCGACTTCCTGCTCGATGCGGCCGATCGCTTTGAGGCCGTGCTCGGCGTCGTCGGGTGGGTCGACCTGCTGGCGGGCGACGCGCCTGCGCGCATCGCCCGCCTTGCCGCCCGACCCAAGCTCAGGGCGCTGCGGCCGATGCTGCACGACCTGCCCGACCCCGACTGGATCCTGCAGCCCGCGCTCGATGCGGCCCTGCGGGCGATGGCCGCGCAGGACCTGGCGTTCGACGCCCTGGTCAGGCCGATCCATCTGCCGCGGCTCATCGAGCTGTGCCGGCGCCACCCGACTTTGCGTGTCGTGATCGACCATGGCGCCAAACCCGATATCGCTCAATCGCAGTGGCAGCCGTGGGCCGACGAGCTGGAACGCGCGGCGCGCCAAACGCAGGCCGTCTGCAAGCTCTCGGGCCTGCTGACCGAAGCCGGCCCCGCGCCGGCGCGTGGCGCCGCACAGCGTTGGGCCCGGCACCTGCTCGAATGCTTCGGCCCGCAGCGCCTGCTCTGGGGCAGCGACTGGCCGGTGCTCGAACTGGCCGCCAGCTACCGCGACTGGTGGGAGGACGCGCACTCGCTGCTGGCGCCGCTGCCGGCCGCCGACCGTGCCGCCGTGCTCGGCGGCAACGCGCGCCGCATCTACCGGCTTTGAGGCAGCGTTCGGCGGGGTCAGAATGCCGCCATGACCCTGACCGAACTGCGCTACATCGTCGCCGTCGCCCGCGAGAAGCATTTCGGGCGCGCGGCCGAGGCATGTTTCGTCTCGCAGCCCACGCTGTCGGTGGCCATCAAGAAGCTCGA
>JANOPR010000142.1:0-5620 GCA_031421955.1 Burkholderiales bacterium | reverse complement strand
GCATGCCCGGTAGCCCGCCGGTGGTCGCGATCCAGCGCCGCCAGGGCTGTTCCAGGAGCTTCGGCGCCGGGCCAGTGTGGCGGCGGGACGATGACCACGCGAGACGCGCCTGGCATACCCGATTGAAAGCAATCTCCAGTGCGCCCAAGCTGCCGTTGCAGTGGGCGCAACTTCAGCGACTCTTGGCTCAACTCAGGAGCACTTCATGGCAGACGAACATTCCTCCGACGCCGACGATGGCCCGGCCATCGTCAACAACAACACGGTCGACGCGGTGGTATCCGCGATCCTCTTGCTCATCGGGGTCGTGGTCGTGATCGAAGCGCGCCGCCTGGGCTCGGGTTGGCAGGACGATGGTCCGGGATCGGGCTACTTCCCCTTCTACATCGGGCTGATCCTCTGCATCTCGGCAATCGGCGTCTTCTACCAGGCGATGTTGGGCAAGGCGCGGGACACCGGCGCGTTCGTCAATCGCGTCCAGTTGGGCCGGGTGCTGTCGGTGCTGCTGCCGTCCATGGTCTATGTGCTGGGCATCATGTTCCTCGGCATCTATGTCGCCTCGGCGATCTACATCGGCCTGTTCATGATCGTCCTGGGCAAGTACTCGGTAGCCAAGGGCGTCCTGCTGGGCGTCGCCGTCAGCGCCTTCTTCTTCGTGCTGTTCGAGGTCTGGTTCAAGGTGCCGCTGTTCAAGGGCAAGTTCGCACCCCTGAGTTTCCTCGGCTACTGAGCCTGAGCGTCCCCTCGGCCTGTCGCGCTGTGCACAGCACCGGCCCCATCTTCTGGAGTTCGATCAAATGGCAGAACTAGGCTCACTGTTCGGGGGCTTCGCCGTCATCCTGACGCCCTTGAACATCGGTCTGATGTTCATCGGCATCATCCTGGGCGTGCTGATTGGCGTGCTCCCCGGACTGGGCGGCGCCAACGGCGTGGCGATCCTGCTGCCGCTGACATTCACGATGTCGCCGACCTCGGCCATCGTGATGCTCTCGTGCATCTACTGGGGCGCCTTGTTCGGCGGCGCGATCACGTCGATCCTGTTCAACATCCCGGGCGAGCCCTGGTCGGTGGCCACCACCTTCGACGGCTACCCGATGGCCCAGCGCGGCCAGGCTGCGCAGGCGCTGACGGCGGCATTCACGTCGTCGTTCATCGGCGCCTTCGTGGCCGTGCTGATGATCACGTTCCTGGCCCCCCTGGTGGCCAACTTCGCGCTCAAGTTCGGGGCGCCGGAGTTCTTCTCGGTCTACCTGCTGACGTTCTGCAGCTTCGTCGGCATGGGCAAGGGCTCGCCGTTCAAGATCCTGATCTCGATGGCGCTCGGGTTTGCCATGGCCTCGGTCGGCATGGACACCGTGACCGGTCAGTTGCGCCTGACCTTCGGCATCCACGAGATGGTGCGCGGCTTTGACTTCCTGATTGCGGTGATCGGCCTGTTCGGCATCGGCGAGATCCTGCTGTCGATGGAGGAAGGCCTGCAGTTCTCTGGCAAGTCGGCCAAGATCAGTCCGAAGGTGGTCTGGGAGACATGGAAGCTGCTGCCCCAGTACTGGGTCACGTCGCTGCGCAGCTCGCTGGTCGGTATTTGGATGGGCGTCACGCCGGGCGGCGCCACGCCGGCATCGTTCATGAGCTATGGACTGGCCAAGAAGATGTCCAAGAACGGCCCGAAGTTCGGCACCGGCGAGATCGAGGGCGTGATTGCTCCCGAGACGGCGGCGCATGCAGCCGGCACCAGCGCCTTGCTGCCGATGCTGGCCCTGGGCATTCCGGGTTCACCGACGGCCGCAGTCCTGCTCGGCGGCCTGCTGATCTGGGGCCTGCAGCCCGGACCGCTGCTCTTCGTCGAACAGAAGGACTTCGTCTGGGGCCTGATCGCCAGCATGTACCTGGGCAACATCGTCGGCCTGATCGTCGTGCTGACGACGGTGCCGCTGTTCGCGTCGATCCTGCGCATTCCGTTCTCGATCATCGCGCCCGTGATCATCGTGATCTGCGCGATCGGGGCCTACACCGTCGGCAGCGCCATGCTCGACGTCTGGTTCATGGTCGGCTTCGGCGTCATCGGGTATGTGTTCAAGAAGCTCGACTACCCGCTGGCGCCGATGGTGCTGGCCCTGGTGCTCGGCGACAAGGCCGAGAACTCCTTCCGCCAGGCGATGCTGAGCTCCCAGGGCGACTTGGCGATCATGTGGTCCAACGGCTTGGTCGGCACGATCACGACGCTGGCGCTGCTCATGCTGTTCTGGCCGCTGATTTCCAAACTGCTGCACATCGTTCGGCCGCCCAAGGTGAACGAGATCGATGCGCAGCGGCCTGTGGATTGATCGAGGGGAGACGACATGCCCGTTATTGCACTGACCCAGGGAATGGGTTCGCTGGCCCAGGACATCGCCGAGCAGTTGGCGCAGGAACTGAACCTGACCACGCTGCAACATGAGGTGAGCGAGCGTGTGGCCAACAAGCTGCACGTCTCCAAGAGCCTGATCAACCGGCTGCGCGCCGGCAAGGCAGGCACCATTGAGCGCCTCAAGGCCGACCGTGAAGGCATGGCCATCTACAGTGCCGAGGAAGTGCTCGACACCGCCGCCCGCGGCAACGTCGTGTTGCGCGGCTGGGGTGCCACGGCCTTGCTGCGGTCGGTGTCGCATGTGCCCTGCGTGCGCATCCTGCGGCCCCTGCCCAAGCGAGTGGAGTGGCTGATGAAGGCGCTGGACACCGACGACGCCGAACTCGCCGAGTCCGAAATCAGGCGCAGCGACGAGTCCAACGCCGGGCGCATGCACGAGCAGTTCGGCGTCAACTGGGGCGACCCGGTGCTGTTCGACCTGGTGCTCAACACCGAGCGCCTGTCAGTCGACACCTGCGTGCAGCAGATCAAGGCCCTGCTGGCGCGGCCGGAATTCGCCGAAACAGAAGCCTCGCTCGCGCTGCTGCGCAGCATGGCGCTGCATGCGCATGTGCGCGCCGCGCTGCGGGCCCACGAAGCCACGCGCGAAGTCAACATCCTGATCGAGGGCGCCGGCGATCAAATCGTGCTGCGCGGCATCGTGGTCGATGCCGGAGAGCGCGATGCCGCGGCGAAGGTGGCGGCTGGCGTGCCGGGCGTGGCCGCGGTCGACAACCAGTTGCGTGTGATGGCTGTGTCAAGGCTGTTCCCGTCGCCGCGGGCCTGAAGTGAACCACCCCCGAAGCGGCTGCGCCGCTCCCCCTCAAGGGGGCACCGCTGGCGGACCGGCGGAGCCGGATCCGCGGCGGTTGCTTGGGAATGCCCGCGCTGCGGCCATGTGGCCGGCACGGCCCACTGGCGGACCGACGAAGCCGGATCCGCGGCGGCCGCTTGGGTGCGGCAGTGCATGCATCGCGGGAGTCGGGCAGCGCTGCAGACGATCGATCAGATCTTTCCGCGCTGCTTCAGGCGGCTCAGCGTTTCGGCAGAAAGGTTGAGGTAGGCCGCGAGCTCCTTCTTCGGAATTCGCTCGGCCAACTCTGAATGCTTGCGCTCGAAGCGGTGCACACGCCCCGGGCCGTCGAGCAGGTGCAACGTGATCGTGTGGGCCATGATCTCGCTCATCAGCTTCATCACCTGGTACTCGAAGGTGACCTTGAACTTCGGGTGCCGGTCCAGGAACTCGACCCAGGCCGGCATCGGCAGCTTGGCCACCCGCGCCTTGCTGACGCAGACGATGCTGTACGGGGTGGGCGTGTTCAGCCGCCAGGCTGCGTAGCTGGTCTCCATGTCGCGCTCGTCGGCAAAGCGCAGGATCATTTCCTTGGCGTCGGCGTTGGTCACCACGCGCTTGAGGATGCCGTCGAGCACGAAATACTGCTCCATCTCGTGCACGCCCTGGTGCAGCAGCACGTCGCCCTTGTTGCAATCGACGATCACGAGCTGTTCGTCGAGCGCGCTGCGCTCGGCCTCGGTCATTTCCTTGAGGACGACGTTCTGCGTCAGCTGCACGCGAATGACGTTGCGCTCGGCGTGGTTGTCTATCGAGGTCGAAATCATGGGACGGGCTGTCGGTGCAAAGGCGGATGCACTCAGGACTCAGATGCCGAAAGTTGACCGCGGTCAACGCTTAAAAAGCATCACGATTCCTATGATAAGTCCGAGTCAATTGACAGCTTCGGCGGCCCCTGCCTGGCGGGCTGACGACAAGGGGTACCCGACCATGACCAACGACGCGCAATCCACTGCACAGACCGACGGCTTTCATCTCCTCATCGATGCGCTCAAGCTCAACGGTCTGGACACGATTTACGGCCTGCCAGGCATCCCGATCACGGACTTCACGCGCATGGCGCAGGCCGAGGGGCTGCGCATGATCTCCTTCCGCCACGAGCAGCATGCCGGCAACGCGGCCGCGGCCGCCGGCTTCCTGACCGGCAAGCCGGGCATCTGCCTGACGGTATCGGCGCCGGGCTTCCTAAACGGACTGACGGCGCTGGCCAACGCCACCGTCAACTGCTTCCCGATGATCCTGATCAGCGGCTCGAGCGAGCGCGAGATCGTCGACCTGCAGCAGGGCGATTACGAAGAAATGGACCAGTTGGCCATTGCCAAGCCGCTGTGCAAGGCGGCGTTTCGGGTGCTGCATGCGCAGGACATCGGTGTGGGCATCGCCCGCGCGATCCGCTCGGCCCTGTCGGGCCGGCCGGGTGGCGTCTACCTCGACCTGCCGGCCAAGCTGTTCGCGCAGACGATGGACGCCGCGGCCGGCAAGGCCTCGCTGATCAAGGTCGTCGACCCGGCGCCGCGCCAGATTCCCGCGCCCGACGCGGTGCAGCGCGCGCTGGACCTGCTCAAGGGCGCCAAGCGCCCGCTGATCCTGCTGGGCAAAGGCGCGGCCTACGCGCGCGCCGATGCCGACATCCGCGCGCTGGTCGAAAAGACCGGCATCCCCTACCTGCCGATGTCGATGGCCAAGGGCCTGCTGCCCGATACGCATGCCCAGTCGGCGTCGGCGGCGCGATCGTATGTGCTGGCCGAGGCCGACGTCGTGATGCTGGTGGGCGCGCGCCTGAACTGGCTGCTGACGCACGGCAAGGGCAAGACCTGGGGCGGCGCCAATGCCGACGCGCGCAAGTTCATCCAGATCGACATTGCACCCACCGAGATCGACAGCAACGTGCCGATCGAGGCGCCGCTGATCGGCGACATCGGCTCCTGTGTGTCGGCCTTGCTGGCTGGCGTAGATTCGAAGTGGGCCAAGCCGCCGGCTGAATGGACCGGCGCGATCGACGAGCGCAAGGAAAAGAACCTGTCGAAGATGGCCGCGACGCTGGCGCTGAGCCCCTCGCCGATGAACTTCCACAGCGCGCTCAGCGTGGTGCGCGACATCATCAAGAAGCACCCCGACGCCATGCTCGTCAACGAAGGCGCCAACACGCTGGACTTCACGCGCAGCATCGTCGACATGTACCAGCCGCGCAAACGCCTGGACGTCGGCACCTGGGGCATCATGGGCATCGGCATGGGCTTTGCGGTGGCTGCGGCAGTCGAGACCGGCAAGCCCGTGATTGCCATCGAGGGCGACAGCGCCTTCGGCTTCTCGGGCATGGAAGTCGAGACGATCTGCCGCTACAACCTGCCGGTCTGCGTCGTGGTCTTCAACAACAA
>JANOPR010000141.1:0-2828 GCA_031421955.1 Burkholderiales bacterium | reverse complement strand
GCCCTGTTCCCAGCAGTCGAGGAAGATGTCGAAGGCGCGCTTGCCCGGCTCGCCCGGCCTGGCGCTCAGCTCGACGCCACCGACCAGTCCGACGTTGCGGATGTCGATCACGTTGGGCAGGCCCTTCAACGAATGCAGCGCGTCGGCGAAGTAACCCTCGAGTTGGGCCGCGCGCGTGAGCAGGCCTTCGTCGGCATAGGTCTCCAGCGTAGCCAGCGCGGCCGCGCACGCCAGCGGGTGGGCCGAGTAGGTGTAGCCGTGGAAGAACTCGATCAGGTGTTCGGGCCCGGTCATGAAGGCGTCGTGGATCTTGCTGCTGGCCACGACGGCGCCCATCGGCACGCAACCATTGGTGATGCCCTTGGCCAGGGTCATCAGGTCGGGCGTGACGCCGAAGGTCTGCGCCGCAAACGGCTGCCCGGTGCGACCGAAGCCAGTGATGACCTCGTCGAAGATCAGCAGGATGCCGTGCTTGTCGCAGATGGCGCGCAGCCGATCGAGGTAGCCCTTGGGCGGCAGCAGGACGCCGGTCGAGCCGGCCACGGGCTCGACGATCACGGCGGCGATCGTCGATGCGTCGTGCAGCGCGACCAGCCGTTCCAGGTCGTCGGCGAACTCCGCGCCATGCTCCGGCTGGCCAACCGACCACGCGTTGCGCGCCAGGTCATGCGTATGGCGGATATGGTCCACGCCGGCCAGCAGCGTGCCGAACATCTTGCGGTTGGCGACGATGCCGCCCACAGAGATGCCGCCGAAGTTGACGCCGTGGTAGCCGCGCTCGCGGCCGATCAGGCGCGTGCGCGTGCCCTCGCCGCGAACGCGGTGGTAGGCGATCGCCATCTTCAGCGCCGTATCCACGGCTTCGGACCCCGAGTTCGTGTAGAAGACCTTGTCCAGCCCCTGCGGCGTGATCTTGATCAGCTCTTCGGCCAGCTCGAAGGCCTTGGGGTGGGCCATCTGGAACGGCGGCGCGAAGTCGAGTTCCGCAGCCTGTTCGGCGATGGCCTGCACGATCTTCGGGCGCGTGTGGCCGGCATTGACGCACCACAGGCCCGCAGCGCCGTCGAGGATCTCGCGCCCCTCGGGGGTCCAGAAGAACATGCCTTTGCTCTTGGACAACAGACGCGGCGCCTTCTTGAACTGCCGGTTGGCGGTGAAGGGCATCCAATAGGCGTCCATGTGCTTGGCCATGGGTTTTCTCCGTGAGTCCGCAAGGCACGCAGTGTGAGCCTCGCCATGCCGCCAGTCTAGGCAGGCGCCGGCGCAATAGGGTTGCTCAATCGAGGTGGGCTTACCCGCGGTTTCGCAATATCATGCGGCGCGAAGGCCACAAAGCAGAATTCAATGCGGAATCAAAGCAGCGCCGTGCAACTTGATGCGATCGACGTGTCGATCCTGAACCAGTTGCAGGCCAACGGGCGGCTCAGCAACCTGGAGCTGTCGCAGGCGATCCACTTGTCGCCATCGGCCTGCCTGCGGCGCGTGCGCCGTCTCGAGGAGTCGGGCGTCATCGCCAAGTACACCGCGCTGCTCAACCCCAAGGCAGTCGGACAGCATGGCACCAGCTTCACGATCGTCAACCTCGAAACCCTGACTGACGTGGCGCTCACCGCCTTCGAGCGCGCAGTGCGCGACGAGCCGCGTGTGCTCGACTGCTACTACGTGGCCGGCAGCAACGACTACATGATCCGCTTCACCTACCGCGACGCCGAGGACCTGGAGCGCTTTCACACCGAAGTGTTGATGCGGCTGCCGGGCGTGATGCGGTCGAACTCGATGCTGGTGCTGCGCACCGTGAAGAAGACGACCGCCTTGGCGCTGCCCGAGGTGTGAGACTCAGCCTTGCCCCCAAGACGCCTTCGGCGTCGGCCCCCAGGGACCGGCACGGGCCCCAGCGTGGCCCTTGGGGCGTCGCCCGCTTGGGGCGGCCCGGCGCGGCCTAGCGCTGCGCGGCGATGCGACCGCACAGGTAGGTCCACACGAAATTGGCCGCGGCATAGCTCGTCAGTTCGGCGTGGTCGTAAGGCGGCGCGACCTCGACGCAGTCCATGCCGACGCAATTGAGCCCCTGCAGCCCCTCGAGAATGCTGAGCACCTGGTTGCTCGTCATGCCGCCGGGCTCGGGCGTGCCGGTGCCGGGCGCAAAGGCGGGGTCCAGGCAGTCGATGTCCAGGCTCACGTACAGCGGCGGCGCGCCATGCGCCAGCAGGCGTGCACGAACCGCATCGAGCAACGGTGCGAGTTGCTGCGGGCTCTCGAGTCCGCGCAGTTCGCGCGCCGTGTGGATCAGGCCGCCTTGGTCGCGCACGTACTCGCGCGCGCCACGCTCACCCGCCGAGCGCAGGCCCAGCTGCGTGAAGCATTCCTTGACCACCAGGCCTTGCTGGATCGCCTCGAAGACCCAGGTGCCATGCCCGCTGGGTTCGCCGAAGTGGTTCTGCCAAGTGTCGCAGTGGGCGTCGAAGTGCAGCACGGCCAACGGGCGGCCGAAGTGACTCCGGTAGGCCTGCAGCAGCGGCAACGTGATCGAATGGTCGCCGCCGAGCCAGACCATGTGGTGCTTGGTGATCAGCGGGCCAACCAACGCGGACATGGCTTCGCGCATTGCGGGCAGGCTGGTGTTGGGCAGCGGCAGGTCGCCGGCGTCACCGAGCTGGCCCAGCGGCGAGACATTGAAGTGGGGGTGGGTACCGTCGCACAGCATGTGGCTGGCTTGGCGCACGGCGCGCGGCCCGAACCGGGCGCCCGGGCGATTGGTCGTCGAGCCATCCCAGGCGATGCCAGCCACGGCGTAGGGCTGTCGGTCGGCGACGGGTGCCTTCATGAAG
>JANOPR010000140.1:0-2292 GCA_031421955.1 Burkholderiales bacterium | reverse complement strand
AACCACATCGCAATCTCCCGGCCAGGGCGGCAGTGTCAACGTGTCGGCCTAAAATGCCGTTGCTGCAAACTGTAACCCAGCCATTCAACCCGCCCTGCGGAAGGAAGTCATGAAATCCCTGATCGCCCTGAGTGTCGCGCTTGGCGCCACCTTTGCATCTCCGGCCTTTGCCAGTCCTGACCTGGCCAAGCAGAAGAACTGCCTGGCCTGCCACGCGGCCGACAAGAAGGTCATCGGCCCGGCCTACAAGGACGTAGCGGCCAAATATGCCGGCCAGAAGGACGCGAACGACAAGCTCGCGCAAAAGATCATCAAGGGTGGCTCTGGCGTCTGGGGCGCGGTCCCAATGCCCGCCAATCCGCAGGTCAACGAGGCGGACGCCAAGGCACTCGCGACCTGGATCATGGGGATCAAGTAGGCGCCCGGGCCATGCGCCGCTCGTTCTGAAGGCCCCGCGATGCGGGGCCTTTTCGGTTGCGCAGTCAACCCGACGCATGGAACCCGCCGAACAGTCAGCCTGCCCCTGCAGCAGCGGGCTCCCCTATGCCGGGTGCTGCGGCCTGTGGCACGCGGCCGAGCAACAGCTGCAGGCGCCCGACGCCGAGCGGCTGATGCGATCGCGATACAGCGCCTACGTTCTCGGGCGGCAAGACTACCTGCTCGCAACATGGCATTCGAGCACGCGGCCAGCGCACCTCAGTGCTTCGGATTCGGCCGTCCGCTGGCTCGGACTGGAGGTGCGCCGGCATGTCGAGAATGGGCCTGACCAGGCCCAGGTCGAATTCGTTGCCCGCAGCAAGGTCGGTGGCCAGGCGCGGCGCCTGCACGAACTCAGCCGCTTTGTCCGCGACGCGGGATGCTGGTACTACGTCGATGGCGAACTGCTGGGCCGGCTGCGCTGACAAGTCAGGCGAATTCCTGGCGTACCGTCGGCGACATCAGTCGGCGCATGATCCAGACCAGTAGCATGCAGACCACGCCCGTCATCACCATGGCCATGACCTGGGAGGCGGTCACGAAGTTGCCGAACACATGGGCCGCAACGGGCGGCAATGGTGAGTGCGCCAAGGTGGCGTCGACCACCGACAGCACGACCTCATGCTGGAGCCATAGGCCGAGCAGGTTGGCTGCGATGGCCGCGCCGAGCAGGACGATGAAACAGCGTCGCGCCCAGTCCAGGCGCATCAGCAAGCCCGCCGCGCAGGCCGTCGTGGCCAACGAGACCGCCAGGCCGACAGCCATGACCCACGGCAGGTAGCCGACGAGCAAGCTGGTCAACAGGGGCAGCGGCTGTGCTGCCTCCAGGCCCTGCAAACCCGGTAGCCAGGACGCAAGCGCGGCGTTCTGCAACAGCGCGGAGACGCTGGCCATCGCGCCGAGCGCGAGGAAAACCCAGGCGGTCAGCGTGACAAAAAGTGATCGCGAGCCGACATTGAAGGTCTGGGGCATGGCGTGCGCTCCCTGGAGTGACGACGCCACCAACGATTGGACGCCGCGTGAGCCCCATTCTTCGACTGCGCCTTGGACGCGTCATTCCCCCACACAGGTGTTTCCGACGCAACGGGATCGCTCTGTGCGCTTCACGCAACAGGTCGCCCGGCGGCACTTCGGGCGTGGGCGCGAATTAGGCGGTCGGCAGCGTGGCGCGCGACCCTCAATCGATGACCTCGGGCCAGTTCGTGTGAAAGGCTTCGCCAGGTGGTCGGTCGACGCGCTCGTAGGTGTGCGCGCCGAAGAAGTCGCGCTGCGCCTGCAACAGATTCGCAGGCAGACGCGCGCTGCGCAAGGCATCGAAGTACGCCAGCGAGGCGCTCATGGCAGGCACCGGGATGCCGCCGCGCACGGCGGCGGCGACCACGTCGCGCCACGCCGCCTGTGAGGCATTCAGCGCATCGCAAAAGAACGGCGCCAGCATCAGGTTGGCCAGGCCAGGGTTGTCGCGATAAGCCTGCGTGATGTGGTTCAGGAATCTGGCGCGAATGATGCAGCCCCCGCGCCAGATGCTGGCGATACCACCAAGGTCCAACCGCCAGCCCCGCTTGGCGCCCATGGCGCGCATCAGATCGAAGCCCTGCGTGTAGCTCACGATCTTGGAGGCGTACAAAGCGTCGCGCACGCGGGCCACCAGTTCGGTGCGGTCGCCCGCCAGCGCGGGCGTCGGCCCATGCAGTGCGCCGCTGGCCACGATGCGCACCGACTTCATCGACGACAGCACGCGGGCCTCGACCGCCGCATTGATGGTGCTGATCACGACCGCGTTGTCGGCTGCACTCATCAGTGTCCACTGCCCGG
>JANOPR010000139.1:0-6743 GCA_031421955.1 Burkholderiales bacterium | reverse complement strand
CGCTGCGCGATAATTCGCCTTCCAACCCGCAACTGCTGCGGGTTTGTTTCATTGGAAATTCCCACCATGGCCGAGCCGCAAGAGACCCATCCCGTCTTCAATATCCAGCGCATGTACCTCAAGGACTTGTCGCTGGAGCAGCCCAATTCGCCTGCCATCCTGCTAGAGCAGCAGCAGCCGCAGGTCGACATCAACCTGGCGATTTCCGCCGAGACGGTTGCCGAGGGCATCTTCGAGGTTGCTGTCACGGCCACCGTGACCACCAAGGTGCAGGAGCGCACACTGTTCCTGATCGAGGCCAAGCAGGCCGGCATCTTCGAGATTCGCGACCTGCCCAGCGACCAGATGCAGGCCATCCTGGGCATCGCCTGCCCAGGTATGGTCTATCCCTACCTGCGCGCCATCGTCTCGGACGTCTGCACCCGGGCTGGCTTCCCGCCGGTGGTGCTGTCGGAGGTGAATTTCCAGGCCATGTTCGAAGCCCAGCAGCAGCAACTCGCCGCGCAGCAGGGCAATGGCGGCGACGAGGCCAAGCCCATCGTCCTGAACTGAGCGACGGCCCCCAACTCGCTTCGCTCGCGTCCCCCGAGGGGAGCTCAGGCCGCTTGGGGCGGCCCGGCGCAGGCCTGACGCCCCAGTTCGCCAGGCTTGTGCCGCCCGCGCAGGCGCGGGCCTGCGATCATCGCGCCCATGAACCTCACGTTTCTTGGGGCCGGCGCCTGGGGCACCGCGCTGGCGGTGCAGGCGGCAACCCGCCACGCTGTGCAACTGTGGGCGCGCGAGCCTGCGCATGCGCGCGCGCTTGCTGAGACGGGCGAGAACGCCCGCTACCTGCCCGGCGTCGCCCTGCCCGCACAGATTACCGTCACGAGCGAGCTCGATCAGGCGCTGGCCCATGCAGCCGGCGGCCTGACCGTGATTGCCACGCCGATGGCGGGCCTGCGCGAGATGCTGGCCGCCGTGCCGGACGGCGCCCGCGTGGTCTGGTTGTGCAAAGGCTTCGAGGCCGCCACCGGCCGGCTCGGTCACGAGATCGCTGCCGAACTGCGGCCGCAGTCGCACGCCGGCGTGCTGTCGGGTCCGAGCTTTGCCGAGGAGGTCGCACGTGGGCAGCCGACGGCCCTGGTCGCGGCCAGCGGCGACGCGGCCCTGTGCCAGGCCGCGGTGGCCGCCTTTCACACCGACCTGCTGCGCGTCTACACCAGCACGGATGCGATCGGCGTCGAGGTCGGCGGCGCGGTCAAGAACGTGATGGCGATCGCGACGGGCCTGTGCGACGGCCTGGCCGCGCAGGGTCGCGGCGCGACGGGCCAGCCCGGGCTGAACGCGCGCGCGGCGCTGATCACGCGAGGCCTTGCAGAGATGACGCGGCTGGGCGTGGCGCTCGGTGCCCGCGCCGAGACCTTCATGGGCTTGTCCGGGATGGGCGACCTGGTGCTCACCGCCACGGGCGACCTGTCGCGCAATCGGCGCGTCGGCCTGCAGCTGGCGCAGGGCCGGGGGCTGGCACAGGTGCTGGCTTCGCTGGGTCATGTGGCCGAGGGCGTGTATAGCGCACCGATGGTGCTGGCGCGTGCGCGCGCCTCGGGTGTGGACATGCCGATCACGGACGCGGTGGTCAGCGTGCTGGCCGGCCGCCTGAGTGCCTCCAAGGCGGTCCAGCGATTGATGGGGCGCGAGCCCGGCCGAGAAGCCTGAGCCGTCTCAGCCGCCGCCCTCGAAGCCGCATTGCCGCCAGGCTTCGAACACCGACACGGCCACCGCATTGCTGAGGTTCAGGCTGCGCTGACCGCTGCGCATCGGCAGTCGCACACGCTGCGTGTCGGCAAACGAGTCGCGCAGCGCCGCGGGCAGGCCGGCTGTTTCGCTGCCGAAGACCAACCAGTCGCCGCGCTGCCAGGCGATGTCGGAAAGCAGGCGCCGGCCGCGGGTGGTGAAGGCAAAGCAGCGGGTGGGCTCGGGCTGTTCCCGGTCAACGAACGCCTGCCACGACAGATGCCGCCGCACGTTGGCGTACTCGTGGTAATCGAGCCCCGCACGCTGCAACTGCTTGTCGTCCATCGAGAAGCCGAGCGGCTCGATCAGGTGCAGCGCGCAACCGGTGTTGGCCGCCAGCCGGATCACGTTGCCCGTGTTGGGCGGAATTTCAGGCCGGACCAGGACGATGTGGAACATGGCGTGATTGTCGCTAGCCCGCGCCGGGCCGCCCCAAGCGGGCGGCGCCCCCCGCGGGGGGCAGCGAACGCAGTGAGTTTGGGGGCTTTCATGCACGCGTTCACGGCGTCGGCGTGCGCGTCACCACCCAGACCTGCACCTGATCGGCGCCGGCGGCCAGCAGCACGCGCGCGGCCTCCGCGGCGGTCGCGCCGCTGGTCATCACATCATCGACCAGGGCCACGCATTGGCCGCGCAGTGCCTGCGCCCGGCCGGGCGCCATGCCGAATGCGCCGCGGATGCGTGCGCTGCGCTGCTCGCGCGGCAGATCGGCCAGGTGCGGGGTGTCAACCAGCCGACGCAACAGGTCGGCGCGGGCCGGGATCCGCAGCCGCGACCCGACGCGCCGCGCCAGCTCCCAGGCCTGGTTCATGCCGCGATCCCTCAGGCGCTCAGCCGACAACGGCACGGGCAGCAACAGCGTGGGCATGGGCGAGTCGTCGCCCTGCACGGCGTCGGCCAACAACGCGGCCAGTGCCGGCGCGAGGTCCTGTGCGGCGCGGAATTTGAATGCTGCCACCAGCTCGGCCCACGGGTACGCGTAGTCGACCGCGGCGATGCTGCGGGTGAATGGGGGCGGGCTGCGCAGGCAGGCGCCGCAGACTGCCGTGCCATCTGGCACTCCGATCGCGCAGAGGCGGCAGCGTGGTTGCCGCGAGCCATGGCGCTGCAGGCAGTCGGCGCAAATCCGGGCGAGACCCCAGCCAAAGCACACCGCACATTGCGTGGGCAGCAGGGAACGCAGCGGCATCGGCTCAATATACTGCGCGGCAACGGCATGAATCACGACTGCTCAGCGCTGCCTTGCCCGCCCCGTGCCGCGCGATCGACGCGCGGCGTGCACGACGGCATGCCGTCGGCCTGAAACATGTCAGGCAAGGCCATCGACGCCAAGGCCCTGGCGCGCTCGCAGCGCCGCCAGGTGCAGGCTGATCAGGCGCCCTGGTTGCACGCAGAGGTGGCCCGGCGCATGGCCGAGCGCCTGCCGATCATTCGGCAGCAGCCAGACACGGTCATCGACTGGTGGTCCCGCGCCGGCAACAGCCAGGAGGCGTTGGCCAGGGCGTACCCTAAGGCGCGGCGGGTGCGCGTCGAGGCCGCCGGCTCGCATGGCGCTGGCGCCATTCTGGCCGCGCCCTGGTGGTCGGCGCGCCGCTGGCGCAGCCAGGCCGCGCCCCTCGACGAAGCCCATGTGCCGCCGGCAACGGGCCAGTTGTTGTGGGCCAACATGATGTTGCATGCGGTCGCCGATCCTGAGCCGCTGATGCAGCGCTGGCGGCGCGCCCTTTCGATCGACGGCTTCCTGATGTTTTCCACGCTCGGCCCCGATACGCTGGCCGGGTTGCGCGCGCTGTACCGCCAAGCCGGCTGGGGCGCTGCCCATGCGCCGTTCACGGACATGCATGACTGGGGCGACATGCTGGTGGCGGCCGGCTTTGCCGATCCGGTACTCGATCAGGAAAGGTTGACTTTGACGTGGGCCACGCCGCAGGCCTTGCTGCGCGAGTTGCGCACTCTCGGCGGCAATGCCGATCCCGCGCGCTTTCCCGGACTGCGCACTCCGCGCTGGCAGGCACGCCTGCTCGCCGCATTGAGCGAGCGCGCGAACGCCGAAGGGCGCATCGCGCTCGAGTTCGAGCTGGTCTATGGGCACGCCTTCAATGCCCCGCCACGTGCCAAGGTCGGTGGTGAGACTCGTGTCGCCGTCGAAGACCTGCGCGCAATGGCGCGCAGCCGTCGACGCTAGCCCGCGCCGGGCCGCTCAAAGGAGGCTCCACAGCCTGGGCTAAAATTCCCGGTTGTTCAGCACACCGGCGCCATGCTCACGCACGTGAGCGGGGTTGATGTTGAGCATCCCCCTACACGACACCCATGATCACCGCTACCGCTCCCCGCCCCTGGCCTGCGTCCGCCGCGGCCGGCATGGTCACGGGCTGGCGCTTTGCCAAGATGCTGGACAACGGGTCTGTCGGCCTGCAGTGGGTGCTCAAGCGCAACTGTTCGATCACGCCGGCGCAGCTGTTCGGTACCTACCTGGCGCTGTGCGCCGTGTCGCTGGCGATTGCGCTGGGTTTCACATGGCATGGTGCGATGCCCGTGCTGGCATTTGCCGGCATCGAACTGCTCCTGGTGGGCGTGGTCCTGCTGATCTACGCTCGCCACGCAGCCGACCAGGAACGCATCACCCTGGCCGATGGCGCGCTCAGCGTCGAGCACCGGCGCGGTCCGCTGACCGAGCGCACGCAATTCCGCGCCGCCTGGGTGCGCGTGGAACCGCGCCATGCCGAGGGCTCGCTGGTCGAGCTGTCGGGCGACGGCCGCCGGACCCTTGTCGGGCGCTACCTGCGCCCTGAATTGCGCGCGCCGCTGGCACAGGAGTTGCGCGTCGCGCTGCGCGCGGGCTGCCAGCAGGTGCCGGAAACCCCATCGAAGATTTCAGCAAATCCAGAACCGAAGTGACGACGATGACCCACCTCTTCTCGCTCAGCCACCGCCTGGCCCAGGCATCATTGACCCTGGCGGCGGCTCTTGCCTCCGGGGCGGCCCTGGCCGTCAACAACCTGCCCGGCGGCCCGGCTGTGAACCAGCTCGACCTGCACCCGCCCGTGACGCAGATCGCCGCCGATCAGCAGTGGTTGCACTACTACATCATGATCATCTGCGTGGTGATCTTCCTCGCCGTGTTCGGCGTGATGTTCTATTCGGTCTTCAAGCACCGCAAGTCCAGGGGCGCCAAGGCCGCCAACTTCCACGAGAGCGTGGGCGTCGAGATCGCCTGGACCGTGGTGCCGTTCTTCATTGTCATCGGCATGGCGCTGCCCGCGACCAAGGTGGTGGTGGCCATGAAGGACACCAGCAACGCCGACCTGACCATCAAGGCCACCGGCTACCAGTGGAAGTGGGGCTACGACTACATAAAGGGCGAGGGCGAGGGCATCGGCTTCCTGTCGACGCTGGATGTGACGCACCGCGAGATGAGCGACAGCGGTAAGCCCGCGGCCACCGACGACTACCTGCTCAAGGTCGACAACCCGCTGGTGGTGCCGGTGGACAAGAAGATCCGCATCGTGCTCACGGCCAACGACGTGATCCACGCCTTCATGGTGCCGTCCTTCGGCATCAAGCAGGACGCGGTCCCCGGCTTCGTGCGCGACACCTGGTTCCGCGCCGAAAAGACCGGCGACTTCTACGGCCAGTGTGCCGAGCTGTGCGGCAAGGAACACGCCTACATGCCGATCCACGTCAAGGTGCTGAGCGCGCCTGACTACACCGTCTGGGTCGATGGTAAAAAGAAAGCCATGGCCGCGCTGGCCGACGATCCGAGCAGGGAATGGAAGCTCGACGAGCTGTTGGCGCGCGGCGAAAAGGTCTATAGCGCCAACTGCGCGGTTTGCCACAAGGCCGACGGCAAGGGCGCGGGTCCGTTCAAGCCGCTCGATGCGTCGCCGGTTGTGCTCGATGCCACCAAGGGGCGTCAGATGGCGGTTGTGCTCAACGGCGTCGCGAACACTGCGATGCCGGCGTGGAGGCAGCTGTCAGATACCGAGCTGGCGGCGGTCATCACCTACACCAAGAATTCGTGGACGAACAGGACCGGGCAGCTGGTGCAGCCCGCGGAAGTCGTCACCGCGCGCAAATAATCCAGCATCGCCAAGAAGGTTCAGCCCATGAGCGCAGTTCTCGACCACCACGGCCAGGCCGATTCGCACGGCCCTGACGACCATGCCCACCATGCCCCCACCGGCTGGCGGCGCTGGGTCTTCGCGACCAACCACAAGGACATCGGCACGATGTACCTGTTGTTCTCGTTCACGATGTTCATGGTCGGCGGCCTGCTGGCGCTGGGCATCCGCGCCGAATTGTTCCGGCCCGGCCTGCAGTACGTGAACCCCGAGCTGTTCAACCAGCTGACCACGATGCACGGCCTGATCATGGTCTTCGGCGCGATCATGCCGGCCTTCGTCGGCTTCGCGAACTGGATGGTGCCGCTGCAGATCGGCGCGCCCGACATGGCTTTCGCGCGAATGAACAATCTCAGCTTCTGGTTGTTGATTCCGGCTGCGCTGATGCTGGTCAGCTCCTTCTTCATGCCCGGCGGCGCACCGGCCGCGGGCTGGACGCTCTACGCCCCGCTCACGCTGCAGATGGGCCCGAGCATGGACGCCGGCATCTTCGCGATGCACATCATGGGCGCGAGCTCGATCATGGGTTCGATCAACATCGTCGTGACGGTCTTGAACATGCGCGCGCCCGGTATGACGCTGATGAAGATGCCGCTGTTCTGCTGGACCTGGCTGATCACCGCGTACCTGCTGATCGCCGTGATGCCGGTGCTGGCCGGCGCGATCACGATGACGCTGACCGACCGCCACTTCGGCACCAGCTTCTTCAACCCCGCCGGCGGCGGCGACCCGGTGATGTACCAGCACATCTTCTGGTTCTTCGGTCACCCCGAGGTCTACATCATGATCCTGCCGGCCTTCGGCATCGTGAGTGCCGTGATCCCGGCGTTCGCGCGCAAGACGCTG
>JANOPR010000138.1:0-3759 GCA_031421955.1 Burkholderiales bacterium | reverse complement strand
CTGGAACTGGGCGCGCACGATCTGGGCGGATACGCTGGCATAAGCCAGCGTATACGCCTTTGGCGCAATCCACCGCTCCCCCGAGCCCCCTCCGGGAGGGGGCTCCAGAGTGAACGACGGAACACTCGCCGGCGAAGCGGTCGTTACTGTCCCATCACCGACGCCGTGGCCACCAGCTCGTCGAACAACGCCGCCGAAACCTTGCCGCTGATCGCGTAGGGGTCCAGCCGCGCGCACTCGGAGTACTTCAGCAGCAGCGCCGGGTTCAGGCGCGCCATGTTGACCTGGCCCATCGACCAGCCGGCAAAGCGGCGTTCGGCGATCTCCTCGTAGTTGAGCAGCACCACGTCGCTGTGGCGTGTGTCGGCGGCGATGCGGTTGTAGAGCGCACTGACCGCGCTGCGCCCGCCTTCGAGCGCCTGCATGAAGATGCCGCCCGACAGGCACAGCACCCCCGTGACACCGAGCTTGGTGTTGTTGGCCTTGCTGGTCTTGAGGATCGCGAGGAGTTCTTCCTGGTCGATCGCGGGCACGGCGCGGCTGGCGTACATCAGGCGAACCAGCATGTCAGCCCCCGTCTCTCTTCGTCAGCAGCGACAAAAATTCGCGGCGCAGGTTGGAGTCCTTGAGGAAGGCGCCGCGCATCACCGAGTTCGTCATCATCGACTCGTCGTCCTTGACGCCGCGCCAGTGCATGCAGAAGTGGTCGGCCTCCATCACGATGGCCAGGCCGTCGGGCTTGACGCGGTCCTGCAACTCGTCGGCGAGCATGATCACGGCCTCTTCCTGGATCTGCGGCCGGCTCATGATCCAGTCGCAGATGCGCGCGTACTTGGACAGGCCGATCAGGTTCGAATGCTCGTTGGGCATGATGCCGATCCAGACCTTGCCCAGGATCGGACACAGGTGGTGCGAGCAGGCGCTGCGCACCTTGATCGGGCCGACGATCATCAACTCGTTCAGTCGCGCCGCGTTCGGGAACTCCGTGACTCGCGGCGGCCTGACGTAGCGGCCGCGAAAGACCTCGTCGATGAACATGCGGGCCACGCGCTTGGCGGTGTCGCCGGTGTTGTGGTCGTTGTCGGTGTCGATCACGAGCGCCTCGAGCACACCCTGCATCTGCAACTCGACCTCGGCCTTGAGCTCGGCAAGCTCCCCATCGTGGATGAAGGCCGCAATGTTGTCGTTGGCGTGGTAGCGGCGGTCGGCGCCCACCAGCCGGTAGCGGATGCGCTCGGAGGCGGGCAACTGCGCCAGATCGGCCTCGCTGCGAAAGATCGGTGCGGTCGGGTTCGGCATGGCGCTTTCCTTGCGGACGTGTCGGCTGTCGATTGTGCCGTCACGTAGACTGGCTTGCTCATGTCCGCCCCGCCGCCGAGTCCGATCGCGCTTTCGCACCTGCTAAACCACACGGCCGACATGGTCCAAGGCGTGGGCGAGGGCCGCTCGCTGACCGACCTGATGGCGCGCGTGCCCCAGGCCGCGCGGGCAGGTACGCAGGCGCTCACGTTCGAGGTGCTGCGCCAGCTCGGCGGGGCGCAAGCGGTGCGCAGCATCGTCGCGGCCAAGCCGCCGCCGCCGGCAGTCGACGCGCTGCTCGTCAGTGCCATCGCGCTGCTGTGGCCGCCAGACGCGGGCGCGCGTGCGGCCTACCCGGATCACACGCTGGTGGACCAGGCCGTGCATGCGGCGCACCAACGCACGCCCGCGGCGGTGGCCTTTGTCAATGCCGTGTTGCGCCGCTTCGTGCGCGAGCGCGAGGCGCTGGCGGCGCAGGCCCGGCACCAGCCCGTCGGTGCGTTCAACCACCCGCTGTGGTGGATCGAGCGCATCAAGCACGACTGGCCCGCACATTGGCAGACCCTGTTGAATGAAGCCAACCGCCATCCGCCGATGACCTTGCGCGTCAACGCTCGCCGCAGCACGGCGTCGGCCTATGTCCAGCGACTGGCTGACCAGGGCCAGTCCGCGCAGATCCTGGGCAGCCACGGCGTCGTCCTCGACGAGCCCTGTCCGGTGGCGCAGTTGCCGGGCTTTGCCGAGGGCGAGGTGTCGGTGCAGGACGCGGCCGCGCAGCGCGCCGCGCCGCTGTTGCTGGGAGACGGGCTGGCGGTGGGCGCTCGCGTGCTCGACGCCTGCGCCGCGCCGGGGGGCAAGACGGCCCACCTGCTGGAGCTGGCTGAGCTCGATGTGCTCGCCCTGGACAGCGACCCGCTGCGCCTGAATCGGGTCCAGGACACGCTGAATCGGCTGCAGCTCTCAGCCGACCTGCGCGCCGGCGACGCACGCACCCCCGCCGCCTGGTGGGACGGCCGGCCATTTGCCGCGATCCTGCTCGACGCGCCCTGCAGCGCCTCGGGCATCGTGCGGCGCCACCCCGACGTGCGCTGGCTGCGCCGGCCGGGCGACATCGACGCGTCCGCCCGCATCCAGGCACAGATGCTCGATGCGCTGTGGCCGTTGCTGGCGCCGGGCGGCCGGCTGCTGTACGCCACCTGCTCGGTCTTCAAGGCCGAAGGCCAGCAGCAGATCGACGCTTTTTTGCAACGGCTGGGGCCGGGCCGCGCCGCCCTGGACCCCGCCTCGCCGGGTCACTTGCTGCCCCTGCCGGACAATGCCAATGCACGGGCCGCCACGCCCGACGGCTTCTACTACGCCCTGATCCACAAACCCTGAGCGCCTCAATGCCCTGCCATGCCGCGGTGTGCCAGACCCTCGGGCACCGCACGACGCGGCGCCCGCAGGATGCGCTCGCCGCGTCACGGCAGGCGTGGCTGCGCGGGATGCAGTTTTTGGCGCTGGTTCTTCTGTGGCTGAGCCTGGCCGCACCGGCTGTGCGGGCCCAAGGCGTCGAAGTGCTCGACCTCAGGCCACGCCGCGACGAATCCGCGCTGAGCCTGGACTACCAGCTGCGCGTGACGCTGCCGGCCGCCGTCGAAGACGCTGCGCTGCGCGGCGTGCCGATCTATTTCAGCGCCCAGGCCTCGCTGTGGCGCACGCGCTGGTACTGGCGCGACGAGCGCGTCGCCCGCGTGCAACGCGACTGGCGGGTGAGCTATCAACCACTGACCCTGGCCTGGCGCGTCAGCCAGGGCGGCATCGGGCAGAGTTTCTCGAGCCTGGCCGAGGCCCTGGCCGCGATCACGGGCAGCAGCGGCTGGCGCATTGCCGACGCGCGCGAGGTCGATCCCGACAGCCGGCACACCATCGAGTTCAGCTGGCGCCTGGACACCTCGCAACTGCCGCGGCCGATGCAGATCGGGCTGACCGGCCTGGGCGGCGCCGGCGATTGGTCGGTCGGCGTCGAGCGCAGCCTCAAGCTCGCAGCGGACCCGTCGAAGTGACCAAGTCCGCGCGCTGGGGTTGGGTGGTCGCGACCGTGGCCCTCACGGGCCTGGCCCTGGTCCTGGGGTTCGTGGTGGCGCTGACCGGCGAGTCGCCCGCCTTCTACGAGCAGCAGTTCGCCTGGCTGTTCTGGCTCAACCTGGCGGTGGCTGCGCTGCTGGCGTTGGTGCTGGTGCTGGCTGCGGTGCGCCTGGTGGTGCGCAAGCGCCAGGGCAAGTTCGGCACCCAATTGCTGATCCGTCTGGCCGGGATCTTTGCCCTCGTGGGCGTCCTGCCCGGCGCGTTGATCTACACGGTGAGCTACCAGTTCGTCTCGCGCAGCATCGAAGTCTGGTTCGACGCCCGCGTGCAGGGCGCACTCGACGCCGGCCTGAACCTTGGACGCGGCACGCTCGATGCCCTGGTGACCGATCT
>JANOPR010000137.1:0-2751 GCA_031421955.1 Burkholderiales bacterium | reverse complement strand
CGCTGCACGGCGGCTTCATCCCCTACGGCGGCACCTTTTTGACCTTCAGCGACTACAGCCGCAATGCGATCCGCATGGCAGCTCTGATGAAGCAGCGCGTGATCCATGTGTTTACGCACGATTCAATCGGCCTGGGCGAGGACGGACCAACCCACCAGCCGGTCGAGCATGCGGCCAGTCTGCGGCTGATCCCGAACCTAGAGGTCTGGCGGCCCTGTGATGCGGCCGAGACCGCTGTGGCCTGGACCCAGTCGCTGCTTCACTCGAATCGTCCCGCGGCGCTGCTGCTGTCGCGCCAGAACCTGCCGGCCCAGCGACGAAGCCCCGAGCAATTGCAGGCCATTCGGCGGGGAGCGTATGTGCTGAGCGACCGACACGATGCGGTTGCGGTGATCCTGGCCACCGGATCGGAGGTCTCGATGGCAATGGCCGCGCAACTGATTCTCGACGCGCGCAACGTCGCAGTGCGTGTCGTGTCGATCCCGTCATCGACCTTGTTCGATCGCCAGGACCGCGCCTACCGCGAGGCGGTGCTCGGCAGCGATCTACCGCGCATCGGCGTCGAAGCGGGCGTGACGCGCTGGTGGGGCCAGTACGGATGCAGCGTCGCGCTGGGTATCGACAGTTTTGGCGAATCGGCGCCGGCCGCGCAGCTTTACGCGCACTTTGACCTGACCGCCGAGGCTTTAGCCAAGCGGGTGCTGGCCGAATGTGACGAGGAGCGCCGGTTCGTGCGCTCGTCCAACTGAACCCGGCGGTGCGGCGCCATGGCCTATGACCTGATCAGCTTCGACCTCGACGGCACCTTGGTCGACACCGCCGCCGAGATCGCCGAAGCGGCCAATCGCGCGCTCGCGGCACATGGTTTCGCGCGGCGTTCCGGGGCCGAAGTCACCGATCTGATTGGTGCTGGCACGCGCGAGTTGATGCTCAAGTTGCTGGCGCGCTGCGTCGTCGATCAACCGTCGTTGGCGCAGAGCCTGCAGCCCGAGGCGGTGCTGGCGAGCTTCGATGCACATTACGCGGTCACGACCGGCACTTCGGCCATGCCATACAGCGGCTGCCATGAGGCGCTGGCCCAACTCAAACGGGCTGGCGTGCGGCTGGCCTGCACCACCAACAAGGAGTTGCGCCACGCGCGCCGCGTGCTGGTAGCCACCGAACTCGAGGGATTCTTCGATCTGGTCGTCGGCGGCGACTCGCTGCCGGTGAAGAAGCCGCATCCCGATGTCCTGAGGCATGTCGCGGCGGCGCTTGGCGTCAATCTGAGCCGGGTCGCGCATGTCGGCGACTCGGCCATCGATGTCGAGTCCGCGCGCAACACCGGCGTCGCCGCCTGGGCCGTGCCCTACGGCTACAACGGTGGCACGCCCATCGACCTGGCCTGCCCAGACCGCCTCTTCCAGAGCCTGCCCGACGTTGCCGCCCATGTGCTGGCTGCGCGCCAACGCGTGGCAACATCAGCGTCCGGCTCGCCACCACAGGCAGCGGCATCGGAGGCAAGGCAATGACGCGTATCAAGGCGCTGCTCTGGGACGTCGACGGCACGCTTGCCGAAACCGAACGCGATGGTCACCGCGTGGCCTTCAATCGCGCGTTCGAAGCCTGTGGCTTGCCGTGGCGCTGGGACGAGGCGCGCTACGGGAAGTTGCTGGGCATCGCTGGCGGGCGCGAGCGTTTGTGGCACGATCTGCAAACGCGCGATGACGCCCCGGTGCTGGCTGACGAGCGCAGTGCACTGGTCGCGTCCGTACACCAGAAAAAGAACGCGATCTATGCCGGTCTCGTGCGCGATGGCGGCATTCCGCTGCGACCGGGTGTAATGAACCTGTTGCGCCAGTGCCGGGAGCAGGGTGTGCGCATGGGCATCGCGACCACCACCAGCCAGGTCAATGTCGACGCCCTGCTGCGCGTGCATCTGGGAGCGTCGTGGGCAGACTGGTTTTCCGTCGTGGTCTGCGGTGAAGACGTTCGGCACAAGAAGCCCGACCCCGAGGTCTATCAGCGGGCGATGCAAGCGCTGGGCATCGGCCCACTCGAATGCGTTGCGATCGAGGACTCGCCCGGGGGTGTGGCTGCAGCGTGCGCCTTGGACATCCCGGTGGTCGTCACGCAAAGCGCCTACTTTGCCGACGCCACGATCGAAGGGGCGGTCGCGATCGGTCCGGGTCTGGGCGAACGCGGCGGCTGGCGCCCGGCGCTTCGGGCGCCGAGCTTTGCAGGCGAGGGCGTCAACCTGGACGACATCCGGGCCTGGTGTTCGCAGATGGATACCATCTCGCAGTACGAGTAGGCGGCGGGCGCCCCAGCGCAATCGGGGCAAGCCGCACGGTACGCGGTGCCGGAAGTGCGGCATCATCTTTGCGTGAACTCCTTGCGGGTCGATGGCCGATGAACCACACCGTGCGTGTCTTGCTGTGTCTGTGCGCTGTGCTGGTGGCCGCCGAGGCTCGCTCGCAGTCGGCGGCTCAGATCTTCCGCGACGCGGATCTGGCGCTGGGACAACAGTTGATCCAGCAGCATCGTTGCAACGATTGCCACATCAAGAAGGTCGGCGGCGCTGGCTTTTCGATCTACCGCCCGGCTGGTCGCATCAATACGCCAGGCTTCCTGCGCGGCATGGTCGAGCAGTGCAACACCGAGCTCAACCTGAGCCTGTTCCCCGACGAGGTGTCGTCGATCGCCGCAGTCCTCAACCGTGACCACTACCGCTTCAAGTAGCCCTGATTGATATATCGGTCGATCCGAATA
>JANOPR010000136.1:0-3065 GCA_031421955.1 Burkholderiales bacterium | reverse complement strand
GGTGGCCGCCGGCATCCTGGGCTGCGGCTCGGTGATCCTGGGCGCGTCGGAGACGGCGGGGCGCCTGTTCCTGCGCGTCGACGCTCTCGCCAAGGCGAAATCGTTGTCGCTCGAGGACGCCGCCAGCGCGGCGGTGCGCGAATTGCGCGAGCAAAAGCAGCCGATCCCCGGCTACGGCCACCCGCAGCACAAGGTGCGCGACCCGCGCGTGGCGCGGCTGTTCGCAGTGGCCGCCGAAGCCGGTGCGTCGATGCACTTCGTGCGCATCGCCGAAGCCATCGAGGCGGTGTTGCCTGCGCTCACCGGCCGTGAGCTGCGCCTGAACGTGTCGGCCGCGATCCCGGCGGTGCTGCTCGACGTCGGTTTCCCGGCCGAGGCCTTGAAGGGCGTGCCGATCCTGGCCCGCTGCGCCGGGCTGATCGGGCACCTGACCGAAGAGCTCGGCACGCCGATCGGCTTTGCGCTGTCGTACCAGGCCACGCGCGAGCAGCGCTACACCGGCGAGCTGCCGCCGGGCTTCACGCCGCACGCTGCTGGTTGATATGAACCACCCCCGTAGCGGCTTCGCCGCTCCCCCTCAAGGGGGCACCGCCAGCGGACCGGCAAAGCCGGATCCGCGGCGTTTGCTTGGTAATGATCCGATTCATGCGTCGCAGGTTGCGCGAAGCGCATTGGGGCACTGACATGGCCAAGGTTCTTGCGGGTGTGCGCGTGGTCGAACAGGGCACCTTCATCACCGGCCCGGCGGCGTCGATGTTGCTGGCCGACCTGGGGGCCGACGTGATCAAGGTCGAACAGCCCGCCGGCGACCCGTTCCGCGCCTTTCGCGGTGGCCTGTACAGCCCGCATTACCAGACCTACAACCGCAACAAGAAGAGCGTCACGCTGGACACGCGCGAGAAGGGCGACCTTGCGCGCTTCGAGGCCCTGGTGGCCGAGGCCGATGTCTATATCCAGAACTTCCGCCCCGGCGTGGCCGAGAAGATCGGCGCCGGCGAGGCGCGCCTGCGCGAACTCAACCCGCGCCTGATCTATTGCGCGATCAGCGGCTTCGGCCCCGACGGACCGGCCGCCGCGCGGCCGACCTACGACACGGTGGCGCAGGCGGCGAGCGGCTTCCTGAAGCTGCTGATCAACCCGGCCAACCCGCGCGTGGTCGGCCCGGCGCTGGCCGACGCCATCACCGGCTTCTACGCGGCCTACGGCATCCTTGGCGCGCTCTACGAACGCGAGAGGCAGCAGACAACGGTGGGTCGTCGCGTGGAAGTCTCGATGTTCGAGGCGATGACGCACTTCAACCTCGACGCCTTCACGCACCTGTTTTCCGAAGGCGAGGTGATGGGCCCGTTCAGCCGCCCCAGCGTGTCGCAGAGCTATGTGCTGCCGTGTGCCGACGGCAAGTGGATCGCGCTGCACATGTCTTCGCCGCCCAAGTTCTGGGAAGGCCTGGCCAAGGCGATCGAGCGGCCCACGCTGTTCGACGACCCACGCTTCGCCACCCGCGAGGCGCGCATCACGCACCAGCCCGAGTTGATCGAATTGCTGAGCACGCTCTTCCGCGGCCATCCACGTGCCGAGTGGTGCCGTCGCCTCGAAGCGCTCGATGTGCCGTATGCCCCGGTCTACGACACCGACGAGGTGCCCGCGGACCCGCAGGCCCGGCACCTGCAACTCTTCGTCGATGCCCCGCACCCCGATCCGGCCGCGGGCCGCTGGCGCACTGTGCGCTCGCCGGTCAGCTTCGACGGCGAGCGTGCGCTCGAGGTCACGGCGCCGCCGCTGCTGGGCGACCACAACGACACCCTGCGTGCGGGCGGCTCGCCGTGGACGGTTCCGAGGCCGAACCCGAACCCGAACCCCACCGACTGAGCCACCAACTGACACCCCACTCCATGCCCTTGCCCCCTCTGGACATCGTCGGCCTGTGCGGCAGCCTGCGCGCCGCCTCCTTCAACCGCATGGCAATGCAGCTCGCCGCCGAATGCATGCCGGCCTCGATGGCGCTGGACGTGGTCGACTGGCGCGCGGTGCCGGTGTTCGACGGCGACGTGCTGGCCAAGGGCCTGCCACCGGCGGTAGCGGCGCTGCGCGAGCGCATCCGGCGCGCCGACGGCGTGCTGATCGTGACGCCCGAGTACAACTTCTCGGTGCCCGGCGGGCTGAAAAACGTGCTCGACTGGCTGAGCCGCGGTGAGGACCAGCCCTGGCCCATGAAGCCGGTGGCGATCGCCAGCGCGTCGGGCGGGCCGCTCGGCGGCGCGCGCATGCAGTACGACCTGCGCAAGATCCTGCTCTACCTCGATGCCATGGTGCTGGCCAAGCCCGAGGTCTTCATCGGCATGGCGCAGACCAAGTTCGACGCGGCCAGCGGCCGTTGCACCGACGAGGTCACACGCAAGTTCATGACCGACCAGATGGCGGCCTTCGAGCGCTGGATCGGCGCGCTGCACAAGCTGCGCGCCTGATTGCGACCACCCCCGAAGCGGCTGCGCCGCTCCCCCTCAAGGGGGCACCGCTGGCGGACCGGCAAAGCCGGATCCGCGGCGGTCGCTTGGATAGGGTCGGCGCCGGGCGGCTGTCAGTGCATCTGGGCGGTCGGCGCGTAGACCGCGCCGAAGCGGTTGCCCAGGAAGTCGGCCAGCTTGACGTCTTCCTGGCGCAGAAAGCCGCTCTGCGGCAGCACGCCCTGCGCCAGCAGGTCGAGCATGGCGGCCAGGCTGGAGGCGGTGGTGATCTGGATCGCGCTGCGGATCTGGCCGCCGACCATGGCGCTGTAGATCTTGCGCGCATAGGTCTCCTGCACCAGGCGGCCTTCGCGCCAGCCGGCGACGGTGACGAAGATGATGACCACGTCCTGCGTCGTCGTGGGCACGGCGTTCTCCAGGATGTCCTTGAGCACATCGCGTCGGTCGCGCAGGCGCAGGTCGTGCAGCAGCGCTTTCATGATTGCCGCATGCCCGGGGTAGCGGATGGTGCGGTAGTTCAGCGTGCGCACCTTGCCCTGCAGCGTCTCGCACAGCGTGCCCAGGCCACCCGAGGTGTTGAAGGCTTCGTAGAGCACGCCG
>JANOPR010000135.1:0-2660 GCA_031421955.1 Burkholderiales bacterium | reverse complement strand
TTCCATCTGAGCCGCTCGCGCAGCCGCATCGCGGACATCGCGGCGATCCCGGCCTCGCGGCTGCACTTCATGCAGTTCTGCGACGTGCCCGCGGCGATCCCGCCGACGATGGACGCGATCCTCGCCGAGGCGCGCGCCGAACGCCTCTTCCCTGGCGAGGGCGGCGTCGATCTGCTGGGGCTGTTGCGCGCAGTGCCGCGCGATGTCCCGCTCAGCCTCGAAGTGCCGACGCACACACTGGCGCGCAGCGTCGGCGCGACGGAACGCGCACGCCGCGCGCTGGCCGCGACGCAGCGCGTGCTCGCACTGCTTGACGCGTGAACGAGCCGGGCATGACGCCCGTGAAGGCGGGCCACTCGGCCCCGACCGACTGCGACCTGCTCGTCATCGGGTCCGGCGCGGCCGGACTGGCGGCGGCGGTGACTGCGGCGTGGCACGGCCTCAAGGTCGTGGTTGTCGAGAAAGAGCCGGTGTTTGGCGGCGCGAGTGCCTGGTCGGGCGGCTGGATGTGGGTGCCTGGCAATCCGCTGGCGCGGCGCGCCGGCATCCATGAAGACCCGCAGCAGCCCCGCACCTACCTGAGGAACGAACTCGGCCCGCACTACGACGCGTCGCGGGTCGATGCGTTCCTGGACCACTGCGGTCCGATGGTCGCCTTCTTCGAGGCGCACACTGCCCTGCAGTTTGTCGATGGCAACGCGATTCCCGACATCCATGGCAAGGTGCCGGGTGCCGCGACGCAAGGCCATCAAGTGGCGGCGGCGCCGTATGAGGGCCGCGAAGTCGGGCCGTTGATCAAGCGGCTGCGCAGGACCATGCGCGAGACCTCGTTCATGGGCATGCCCATCATGGCCGGCGCAGACCTCGGTGCCTTTCTCGGCATGACGCGCTCGTTCAAGTCGCTGCGCCACGTCGCCACGCGCCTGGGCCGCCACGTGATCGACCTGGGCGTCCATGGCCGCGCGATGCAACTGGTCAACGGCGTGGCCTTGATCGCGCGGCTGGCGAAGTCGGCCCAGACGCTGGGTGTGCAGCTGATCGAGTCGGCACCGGCGCGGCGCCTGATCCTGGAGAGCGGCGCGGTGCGCGGCGCGGTCGTCGCCACCGCCGGCGGCGAGATCGAGATTCGCGCGACCAAGGGCGTGGTGCTGGCTGCGGGCGGCTTCGCGAACGACGTGCAGCGCCGCAAGACCCTGTTCCCGCGCACGCCCACGGGTCGGGAACACCTGGCGCTGCCGCCGCAGAGTTGTTGCGGCGACGGCATCACGCTGGGCGAATCGGCCGGGGGCGTGTTCGTGACCGACCTGGCGTCGCCGGTAGCCTGGGCTCCGGTGTCCAGGGTGCCCTACGCCGACGGCAGCACGGGGCACTTCCCGCACATCATCGACCGGGCCAAGCCCGGCGTCATCGGCGTGCTCGCCAACGGCAAACGCTTCGTCAATGAAGCCGACGGCTATCACGACTACACCGCCGCGATGGTGGCCGCCGTGCCCGAGGGCCAGGAGGTGGCCTCGTGGCTCGTCTGCGACCATCGATTCCAGCGCCGCTACGGCCTGGGTTTCGCCAAGCCCTTCCCGCTGCCGCTGCGGCCCTACCTTCGCAGCGGCTACGTGCAGCGCGGCGCCACGATCGAAGCACTCGCCAGGGCCTGCGGTATCGCGCCCCGGGCCCTGGCCGAGACGGTCGCGCGCTTCAACGAGGCTGCACGGCGCGGCGAGGATCCGGAGTTCGGACGCGGCTCGACCGCGTACAACCGCAAGCAGGGCGACCCATTGCACGGGCCCAACCCCTGCGTGGCGCCGATCGAGCAGGGGCCGTTCTATGCCGTGAAGGTGCTGCCCGGGAGCTTTGGCACATTCGCCGGCCTGAAGACCAACGCCCATGCGCAGGTGCTCGGCCTGGACGACGCGCCGATCGTGGGCCTGTACGCGGTGGGAGCGGACATGGCCAGCGTGATGGGCGGCTTCTACCCTTCGGGCGGCATCAACCTCGGTCCGGCAATGACCTTCGGCTACATCGCCGCACGGCACGCCGCCGGCGATCTGTGTCAGTTCGAGGCGGCGTCCGCTGCGACGGCCGACACCGCGGCGCGCAGCGCGAGCAGGTAGCTGTCGACGCCGAAACCGCAGATCTGGCCCTTGACGATCTCGGCAAACACCGAGACATGGCGGAAGGCCTCGCGGGCGTGGATGTTGCTCATGTGCAGCTCGACCACCGGGCAGGTGAGGATCGCCAGCGCGTCGCGGATGCCGTAGCTGTAGTGCGTCCAGGCGCCCGCGTTGATCAGCACCGCGTCCGTGCCCTGGGCGTAGGCCTGGTGGATGCGTTCGCACATCGCGCCTTCGCTGTTGGTCTGGAAGCTCTCGACCTTCGCGCCGAGTTCCTTGCCCAGGGCCTTGAGACGCGCATCGATCTGCGCCAACGTGATCGTGCCGTATTGCTTCGGGTCGCGCTTGCCGAACATGTTGTGGTTGATGCCGTGGAGCATGAGGATCTTCATGGTCTGCCTTTCGGTTCGGTTTCAGTTCGTGATTTCGATCGTGCCGCCGGCCTGGGCCGCGGCAACGATGGCTTCGGTGATGCGCAGGTTGGCCAGGCCGTCGCGGGCGCTGACCAGCGGCTCGGCCTCGCCGCGAACGACGGCACCGAAGTGCTCGATC
>JANOPR010000134.1:0-1846 GCA_031421955.1 Burkholderiales bacterium | reverse complement strand
CGCCCCGGTTCGGCCTGGACGCCAGGATCTGGTAGATGCCCGTGGTTCCGGCCTCGAAGTCCAGCGCGCAGGCGGCCATGGAGAGCCGCCCGACGCGGTGAGTTGGCTCGTCGACCTCGTGCAGCGCCGCCTCACGGTGGGCTTCCAGGCGGTGCACCCAGTGCCGCAGCGTCAGTGCATAGTGCGGGCGCAAGCCCTCGACGTCGTGAATCTCGAAGCCCGCGCGCTCCATGCCGAGCTGGATATTGCTGACGCAGTCGAGCTCGCCGTCGGGGAAGACGTAGCGGTTGATGAACTCGGTGGCCACGGTCTTGTTCCATCCTTCCTCGTCGTGCGTGATGCCGTGATTCAGGAACAGCCCACCCGCGCGCAAGACTCTGCGCACGGTCGCCAGGTAGAGCGGCAGGTTGGCCAGGCCCACATGCTCGAACATGCCGATGCTCGAGACCTTGTCGAAAACGCCTTCACCGGCGAGGTCTCGGTAGTCGCGCAGTTCCACCGTCACCAGGTCCTGCAAGCCTTCGGCGTGGATGCGCTGCTGCGCGTATTCAAGCTGCTGCCGGCTCAGCGTGATGCCATGGGCCCGCACGCCGTGGTGCCGGGCAGCCCAGCACACCAGTGCGCCCCAGCCGCAGCCGATGTCGAGCAAACGCTCCCCGGGCCTCAACCGGAGCTTGCGACAGATGTGCTCGAGCTTGTTGCGCTGCGCCTGATCCAGCGACTCGTCGGCGTTCGTGAAATAGGCGCAGGAGTAAACGCGTTCCTCGTCGAGCCAGAGCCGGTAGAACTCGTTGGAGACGTCGTAGTGGAACGCGATGGCAGCCCGGTTCTCCGTTTTTGAGTGGGCCTTGACGGTGCGACCGTGCAAGGGTGTGCGGCTGCTTCGCAAATCGACCCCCGCGTCGCCGGCTGCTTGCAGTCGAAGGGCCGTGAGCAGCGCGCCCGGCCGGTCGCGGAACGACAGACGAATCGAATGCAGATGGTGCTTCAGGTTGAGCGCGGCGAAGAAGTCGCCCTCGACATCGATGTCACCCTGGAAGTAGGCTTCGACGAGGCGCAAGGGATCGCGTCCGAGAACCATCGACCGAACGAACCCCGGGTGATGGCACACCAGGGTGAACGGCGGGTCGGGTGCGTGCGGCTGTGCCTTGCCAAGCCTCACGGTGGTGCCGTTCCACAAGCGCAGGGCGAAACTGCCGTCGAAGCTGCGGAACAACTGCTGCAACAGGCTCGATGCCTGTTCGGCGCCGCGCGGCGTCATGCTGGCGCTGTGCATGCGGTTGTTCATGCTGGCGCTTCCACGGCAAGCTTCGCGGCATCCGCCGATGCACCGGGCGCAACCAGCGCTCGCCGGCGCCATCTCGCGGGCTCCAACATCAGAACGGCCATGGGCACGACGACCGGCCACAGACCATGCGAGAAGCAGGAATGCAGGTGAGTTGTCACCGAGTTCAGCAGCGGTGAGAACAGCGCCGATCTCAGCGTCAGCGTGCCGGGCCCGGACAGGGCGATGCCCGCCGAGAAGCTTGCTGTGGCTGAGAAGCGCATTTAGTTCACTCCACGCCGTATAGCTGCGAGAACAGCCGTTCCTGGGCCGAGTCACGTTGTTTGCGCCACGACTCGAGCGCCGCGCCGATCGCCTGGCTCGACGCCTTTTCGCGCACGCGCCATGGGTTGTCGTCAGGCACGGGTTGGCGCACGCTGCGTGCCCAGGCCGCTGCAAAAGGTACCCACGCCATCGCCGGCCAGACCTGGGGCGAGAACAGGTAGCGTTGAGTGCGCATCGGGTGGGCCCACTTCTGCGCGAACGCCGTCACCGGATTGGCACTCCACTTGACCCACGGAC
>JANOPR010000133.1:0-2205 GCA_031421955.1 Burkholderiales bacterium | reverse complement strand
CTGTTCTTCACCTCGCAGCTGGCCGACGTGTTCGACATCCACGCCAACGCACAGGCCTTCCAGCGCCGGGCCTGGGAACGCCTGCAATGGCACAGCGGCCGTCATGCCACGCAGATCGGCACCTCCATCTACGTGGCGCTGCAGCTGGACAGCACGCGCACGCTGGACGAGGTGCTGCGCTCGCACAGCCTGAACCAGGACAGCATGGGCTTCGAGCGCACCGTGGTGCCGATGCACTTGCTGGGCAGCGACCAGGTGCTGGCCTCGCGGGCCGATGCAAAAAGGGCAGTGGCGCGGTTGTCGCAGTTCCGCCGTGCCGAGATCGACTTCGCCGGCATCACCGACGTCGGCCACGGCTTCGCCGACGAGTTGTTCCGTGTGCTGGCGCGACGCCAGCCGTCGCTGCAATGGGTGCCGCTGAACATGGCGCCACGCGTGGCCGCGATGGTCGCCAGCGTCGGCGGCTGACCCGACCGAGCCGGGCGCCGAAGGACAACCCCAGACTCAGCGCCGGCGCACCGACCGTGACCCCGCCATGCGGCGGGTCGTGGACGCGCACCCGCGCGCCGTTCGGCAGCAACCCGATCGCGCCGTCGCGGCGCCGCGCTCGATCGTCGCCAGCAACTCGATCGTCTCGGCCGAGGGCCGCGTGCCCAGCTCGTCCTTCAGACGTTGCTCGAATCGCTCGAAGACGTTGATGGCGGCTGCGCGATCGCCGCGCAGGTAGTGCAGGTGCATCAACTGCCGCTGGGCGTACTCGGCCAGCGGGTCGTTGTCGGCCAGGCGCTGGGCGCAGGCTGGCGTCGGCCTGCTTGGCGCTGGCTTCGGGCCACAGCATCGCCGCCACATGGTCGACCTTGATCGGTCCGGCGAGCGCAGGCAACTGGCTGCCGACCCCGCGCGAGTGGTGAGTGGTAGCAGGAGCGGCGGGTATAGCGTGCGGGCTGTTACCGCAGGGTTACTGCCTGTCTCGCGGCGCCCCCCCTGGCGCGCAAATCCCTATGCCACCCGGCACACCTTGAGCATGTTGGTACCGCCGGGGTAGCCCATCGGCTCGCCGCAGGTGATGGCATAGGTGTCGCCGGGCTTCAACACGCCGCGCTCGACCAGGATCTTCTCGGCCTCGTGCAGGGCGGTGTCGCGGTCGCCGAAATTGGGCATCAGCAGCGGCCGCACGTTGCGGTACAGCGCCATGCGGCGCTGGCTGACCGGCTGCGAGGTCAGGCCGAAGATGGGCGTGTGGATGCGGTAGCGGCTCATCCACAGCGCGGTCGAGCCCGATTCGGTCAGCGCCAGGATCGCCTTGCAGCCGAGGTGGTAGGCGGTGAACAGCGCGCCCATGGCGATCGACTGGTCGATGCGGCCGAAGTGCTTGTTGGTGAAGTCGGCGTCGAGCTTGATCTCTTCGGCGCGCTCGGCCTCGACGCAGATCTGCGCCATGGTCTCGACCGTTTCCACCGGGTACTTGCCGGCGGCGGTCTCGGCGCTGAGCATCACGGCGTCGGTGCCATCGTGCACGGCGTTGGCCACGTCGCTGACCTCGGCGCGCGTGGGCACCGGGTTGATCATCATCGACTCCATCATCTGCGTGGCCGTGATGGTGATCTTGTCCAGCGACCGGGCCAGCTTGATCATTCGCTTCTGCAGCGCCGGCACGCTGGCATTGCCGACTTCGATGGCCAGGTCGCCGCGCGCGACCATGATGCCGTCGCTGGCCCGCACGATGCTCTCCAGCACCGGAATGGCCTCGCTGCGCTCGATCTTGGCGATCAGCCCCGGCTTGTGGCGCCAGGGTTCGCCGGCCACATTGGCCAGCTGGCGCGCCATCTCCATGTCGGTGGCGCTCTTGGGAAAGCTCACCGCCAGGTACTCGCACTGGAAGCTCATCGCGGTCTTGATGTCCTCCATGTCCTTGCCCGTCAGCGCCGGCGCGGTCAGGCCGCCGCCCTGCTTGTTGATGCCCTTGTTGTTGGACAGCACGCCGCCGACCTTGACCGTCGTGTGTACCTGGTTGCCAAGCACCTCGTCGACGACCAGTACCAGCAGCCCATCGTTAAGCAGCAGCGTGTCGCCGGGCCTCACGTCGCGCGGCAGCTCCTTGTAGTAGAGACCGACCGCGTCGTTGTTGCCGAGCTCCTGGCGAGCACCGTCGAGCACGAACTTCTGCTTGGCGGTCAGGGTCGTCATGCCGCCTTCGAACTTGCC
>JANOPR010000132.1:0-1796 GCA_031421955.1 Burkholderiales bacterium | reverse complement strand
GTCGCCGCAAGCCATCTCGCCGTCGACGATGCAGCTCACGTATTGCCAGATCACGGCTTCGTGGGTGAGCATCGCGCCCTTGGGCAATGACTCGGTGCCACTGGTGTACACGATCTGCGCGAGGTCGCCGGCTCGAACCTCGGCGTCTGAAAGCAGCTCGGTCGTGGTCATCAGGCGCGCAAAGCTGAGTCCTTCCAATTCCGGCTCTGGGCCGTTCTCGCCGGGCAGGGCGATAAATCGCTCGACCTTGGTATTCAGCGCGGCAGCGGCGCGACCCAGTTCGGCCAGGCTTGCGTCAACGGCCAGCATCCGCGCCCCGGCGTGGCGCAGGACGAAGGCGACTTCCTCCGCCTTCAGCATAAAGTTGACCGGCACCAGCACCGCTCCAAGACGAGCCAATGCAAAACGCAACGCTGCGAAGGCATGAGAGTTGCGGGCGAGCACCGCCACTCGGTCGCCCTTCGACACGCCGTGGCCCTGCAAGCCGGCAGCGACCCGTTCCACCACGTCATCGAACTCGCCGTAGGTCCAGTGATGAGGACCACAGGCGATGGCGGGGCTGTCCCGCATGCGCCTTGCCGTGCGGCGCAACAGTTCGGCGATGGTTTGGGATCCTGTCAAGATCGTTCTCCTCTTGTCGCCAAGTGTTCGTCCAGCATGTTAACGCAGCAGTACAGAAGCGCTACCTGCGAGTAGAATCGCGACACGCGCGCAGCGATCCGAACGTCGCGGAGCAACACAAGGAGCTTTCTGGCCATGGTCCGTCTCTTCATCGCATTGCTGCTGGCCTGGTCGGGCGCTGCCTGGGCGGCCTTCCCCGAGCGGCCGGTGCGCCTGGTTGTCGGTTTCGCGCCCGGCGGCTCCGACATCGGCGGGCGCATCCTGGCGCAGAAGCTTTCGGAGCTGTGGGGGCAGGCGGTGGTGGTCGAGAACAAGCCGGGCGCCGCGGGCAACATCGGTGCCGACGCGGTGGCCAAGGCAGCACCCGACGGCTACACGATGCTGCTGTTCGTCAACTCGTACACCATCAACACGACGGTGCACAAGAACCTGAGCTGGGACCTGCTGCGCGACTTCGCGCCGGTGGGCCGCTATGTCTCGTCGCCGATGGTGGTGGTCGTCAACGACAAGCTGCCGGTGAAGAGCCTGCGCGAGCTGATCGACCACGCGAAGGCCCATCCCGGCAAACTCAACTTCGGCTCCGCGGGCAGCGGCACCGCACCGCACCTGGTCGGCGAGCAGTTCGCGCTGCAGACCGGGCTGAAGATGGTGCATGTGCCGTACAAGGGGTCGGCGCCGTCGGTCACCGGATTGCTGGCCGACGAGGTGCAGATGTCGTTCGCGGCCTCGAGCTCGGTCGATGCCTTCATCAAGGACGGCCGCTTGAAGCCGCTCGCGGTGACGACCTCGCGGCGCGATCCGCAGTACCCCGAGCTGCCGAAGATCGCCGAGGCCGGCGTCCCCGGATTCGACGCCGACATCTGGTATGGCTTCGTCGTGCCGGCCAAGACGCCCAAGGACATCGTCAAAAAACTCGCCGACGACCTGGCGCGCGTGATGGCCGACGCCGACACGCAGAGCAAGCTGCGCCAGCGCGGGCTCGAGCCGGCCTGGCTCGGCGCCGAAGCGATGGGCGAGTTGATGCGACGCGACGTGGCGCGCTGGAAGGATGTGGCCACGAAGATCAACCTGACGCTGGACTGAGTTTGTATGACAAATTTGCGACGAGCGTTGTGCCTGCTGATTGCGTCGGCCGTCGGCGCGCCGGTCCTGGCGCAGGAGTTCCCGACCCAGCC
>JANOPR010000131.1:0-10134 GCA_031421955.1 Burkholderiales bacterium | reverse complement strand
CTTGGTGTTGAACGCGTCGGACACCTGCGAGGCCATCAGCGCCAGGCGCGGTGCGTTGGCCACGCCGAAGCCCTCGGCGCGCGCGTCGGCGCTGGCCACGACCGAGTCGATCGCCAGTCGCAGCCGGCGCTTCTCGAGGTCGACGTTGATGATGCCGTCGCGCTGCTTGACATACTCGATCGCGGCGTCGGGATTGGCCATCACCTCCTTGGCGCCCTTGCTGAAGGCCACCAGGAAGGCGCGCACCGCTGCCGGGTTCTCCTTGATCATCTTGGGCGTGGCGATGATTACGTTGCCGTAGAGCTTCACGCCGTGGCTGGCGTAGGGCAGGATGACCACGTCCTCGGGCTTGACGCCACGCGCCTCCAGATTGAGCAGCGACGTGAACGAGAAGCCGGTGATGGCGTCGATGTCCCCGCGCACCAGCATGGTCTCGCGCAGCGGTGGGTCCATGCTCGTCCAGGCTACGTTCTGCACGCTGTTGGCCTGGGCAAAGATCGGGAATGCGCGTCGGCCGGCGTCGAACACCGGTGCGCCGAGCTTCTTGCCCGACAGGTCGGCCGGCTTGGTGATGCCGCTCTTCTTCAGCGCCAGCACCGCGGCGGGCGTGTTGTTGTAGACCATCATCACCGCCACCGGCTTGTTCGGCGCGTCGGGGTTGTTGGCGTGGAATTCCATCAGCGCGGCCAGGTCGGCAAATCCCATGTCGTAGGTGCCCGAGGCCACGCGCGTGACCGTGCCGCCCGAGCCGTTGCCCGCGTCGATGCTCACGTCCAGGCCGGCGGCCTTGTAGTGGCCCTTGGCGGCCGAGGCCAGGAACAGCGCGGCTGGGCCTTCGAATCGCCAGTCGAGCTGGAACTTGATCGGCGTCTGCGCCAGCGCGGCCAGCGGCGCCGTCAGCAGGGCCAGCGTGAGTGCCGTGCGGCGGGTCAGTGAGGATCGTGCAAAAGACATGGAGGGCTCCGGTGGCGTGGATTGGGTGCTTTGAAGATCAGAGGATTGTGCAAGCTCTGTGCCCGCAACGAACTCCGGTGTTGCACCAGCCTGGCGCCGCCGGCCTGATCGAAACCCAGCCTTGACGACCCCGGCAAAGTGTATACAGTTTGCCGACCCCAACCTCATGTTCCTGCCCAAGATGGGACACCTCAGCACCCATGTGCTCGACACCGCCAACGGCTGCGCCGCCGCGGGCATGCGCATCACCTTGCAGCGCGTCGAGGCGGGCGGCGCGGTCACGCTGCGCCAGCTGACGCTGAACCAGGACGGCCGCGCCGACGGCCCCTTGCTCGATGCGGCGGCCATGGCCGCGGGCCGCTACCGGCTGCAGTTCGAGGTTGCGGCGTACTTCCGCGCCCGCGGCGCCACGCTGAGCGAGCCGCCATTCATCGATGTCGTGACGCTCGACTTCGGCATCGCCGACGCGGCCGGTCACTACCACGTGCCCTTGCTCGTGAGCCCATGGAGCTACAGCACCTATCGCGGCAGCTAGGCACGCCGATTGCGTTCATCGCTGGTTCATTCACAACTGAGGAAATCATCATGCCGATTCGCCGCTCGATACTGGCTGCTGCTGCCGTGCTCACGATTGCGGTGCCGCTGGCCGCGCAGGCGGCGTGGCCCGAAAGGCCGATCCGTATCGTGGTCACGTTCGCCTCCGGTGGCGCCAGCGACATCGTCGCCCGTGTCATTTCGGAGCCGCTGGCCAAGGCCCTGGGTCAGGCGGTGATCGTCGACAACAAACCGGGTGCCGGTGGCACCATCGGGGGCGCCGACGTGGTGCGGGCCGCGCCGGACGGCTACACCCTGATGCTGTCGAATTCGACGCCGACCTCGATCGGCCCGTTCACGCTGCCCAAGCAGCCGTACGACCCGGTGAAGCAGTTCACCCATGTGGCCATGCTGGGCGTGGCGCCGGTGCTGCTGATGGCCAACCCAAAGACCGGGCCGGCCACGCTGAAGGACCTGCCCAAGGCGGCAGCGGCGCCTGGCTACACCTTCGGCAGCGGCGGGCCGGGATCGATCGGCCACATCGTGGGCGAGATGACCAAAAGCGCGATGAAGATCCAGATGACGCATGTGCCCTACCGCGGCGGCGCGCCGATGACCACCGACCTGATCGCGGGCCAGATTCCGGTCGGCATCGACGTCATCACGGCGTTCGTGCCGATGGTCAAGGCCGGCCAGATCCGCGCCCTGGCCGTGACGACGCGCGTGCGCTCGCCGCTGCTGCCCGATGTGCCCACCGTGGTTGAACTGGGCCTGCCCGAGCTCGTGGCCGAGAACTACTTCGGCGTCTCCGGCCCGGCCGGCCTGTCAAAGGAGGTGACCGACAAGCTCGGCAAGGCGCTGGCCGACATCGCCGCCGACCCGGCGATCGTCAAGCGCTTCGAGGAGCTCGGGGTCACCGCGGTCAAGATGGGCGGCGCTGAATTCACCCAGTTCGTCGCCAAGCAGGTGGCTGACTGGGGCCCGGCCATCAAGGCCGCCGACATCAAGCCTTGAGGCAGCCCGCGTCCCTGATCGACACCTTCATCCAACGGCTGCAACGCGAGCCGGCCGTGCTCGTGCGCGTGGCATCGACGCAGGGGTCGGTGCCGCGTGAGGCGGGTGCGTGGATGGGCGTGTTCGCTGACGCCGTCGTCGGCACGGTCGGCGGCGGGCATCTGGAGTTCGAGGCGATCGCCCACGCACGGCGCGCGCTGGCCGGCGCGGCGATCCAGGCGCAACGGCGATTCGCGCTCGGTCCGTCGCTGGGCCAATGCTGCGGTGGCGTGGTGCAGCTGGACTTTGCGTCCACGACGCCAGCCGACGCGGCCGCGATGCGCGCCAGGCTCGAAGCCGAAGACGACGCCAGCCGCCTGCCGGTTGCGCTGTTCGGCGGCGGCCATGTCGGGCACGCGATCGTGCAGGCGCTCACACCCTTGCCGGTGCGCGTGCGCTGGATCGACAGCCGCGACGAGATCTTTCCCGGCGGCCTGATGCGCTGGGTGCAGACCGAGCACTCGGCGCCGGTGCAGGCCGCAGTGGCCGACCTCGACGTGCAGTCACGCGTGCTGGTCATGAGTTTCTCGCACGCCGAGGAGCTCGACGTCGTGGCGGCCTGCCTCGCACGCCTGCGCGAGCGCGGCGACCTGCCCTTCGTCGGCCTGATCGGCAGCAAGAGCAAGTGGGCCAGTTTCCGGCACCGGCTCGAAGCCCGGGGCTACAGCGAGGCCGAACTGGCACGCGTGACCTGCCCGATCGGCGTGGCCGGCGTGGTGGGCAAGGAGCCCGAGGTCATCGCCGCGGCGGTGGCGGCGCAGCTGATGCAGGGCCGTGTGGCCGCAGGCTGACTCAGGCCAGCGCCGGGCCGTCCCAAGCGGCCTGAGCTCCCCTCGGGGCGCGCGAGCGCTGCGAGCTTGGGGCGGTCATCTCAGTTGGCCGATTGCGCTTTGCGCCACCCGCGACGCATGAAAAAGCAGCCTCCAAGCGCACGCCGCGGATCGGGCTTTGCCCGGCCGCCGGCGTGGCCCCCTTGAGGGGGAGCGGCGAAGCCGCTTCGGGGGTGTTTCATCCTAGCTTTCGTTGTGCGCCAGCACGACACGCCGGCGGGTGCGCGCGGCAACGTCGTACATGTTGAAGCTGTTCATCATGCGGCCGTACAGGTGCAGGCTGACGGCCCGTGGTCGCTCGGGCGGCACGCCGGTGACATGGATGTGGTCGGGGTTGGGCACGAAGCTGGTGACGGCGCCGCGCCCGAGCAGGATCACGCCGCCGCGCACCAGGTCGATGTTCGACTCTGCGCCGCGGTCGGCCGAGAGGCGCACATAGCTGCGCTCCTCTAGCACGCCTTCGAGCACGCCGACAACGCCCCAACTGCCATGGTCATGCACGGGGGTCCATTGGCCGGGCTGCCAGACCAGCGTGTACAGCGACAGGCTGTCGTCCGGCGCGTCGTAAACCAGGTTGCGGGCGTAATGGTCGGGGTCGCTGCGGTAATGCCGTGGCTCGAGGAATGCGTCGACCTTGTCGACCAGTTCGAGCATCAGCGGGGCCAGCGCCAGCACGCAGTCGGCGGGGTCCTGGTGGTCACGGCTCAGCTGCCTGGCTCGTGAAATGAAGTCGGACAGCGTGGATGCGGTCATGGCGGCGGGCGTGTCGTTGAGATCAGTGAGGCGCGCTGTGAGTCGCTACAGCTGCCGATTGCGCGCCAGCGGCGGGTTCTTCGCGAAGTAGCGCTTGATGCCCGCGGCGAGCGCGTCCACGAGCTGTTTGCGGTAGCCGGGATCGGCCAGCTTGGCTTCTTCGCCGGGGTTGGAGATGAAGGCGGTCTCGACCAGGATGCTCGGGATGTCGGGCGCCTTGAGCACCGCGAACCCCGCCTGTTCGACTCGCGGCTTGTGCAAGTGACCGACGCGGTCGAGCTGGCCCAGCACTTCGTGGCCTGCGCGCAGGCTGTCCTTGATCTGCGCCGTGGTGCTCATGTCGAGCAGCGCGCGCATGACGTGCACATCGTTGCCGGCCTTGACATTGACGCCACCGACGATGTCGGCGGCGTTTTCCTTGTTGGCGATCCAGCGCGCCGCGGCGCTGGTGGCCGCGCCGTCGCTGAGCGCAAACACGCTGGCGCCGCGCGCCGTCGGTGTCATGAAGGCATCCGCGTGGATCGACACGAACAGGTCGGCCTGCACACGACGCGCCTTTTTCACGCGGTCGGCCAGGGGCACGAAGTAGTCGGCGTCGCGGGTCAGGAAGGCCCGCATCCCGGCCTGCGCATTCAGGCGTTCACGCAATTCCAGCGCGACCGCCAGGACCACGTGCTTCTCCTTGAGCCCACTCGGACCGACGGCCCCGGGGTCTTCACCGCCATGGCCCGGGTCGAGCGCGACGACGATCAGCCGCTCGACCTTGCGGATCGACTCGGGCGAGGGCGGCTTGGACGTGGTGGTCTGCTGCGGCGCGGAAGCCGCCGGGGCCTTGGCCACCTGCCCGCCCTCGATGCGGCCGATGAAGTCGCCGAGCGCATCGCGCAGCGCCGCCGCGGCCTCGCGCTCGGCCTGCTCCTTCTCGCGGATCAGCGCCAGCAGCGGGTCGCGGGCCTGGCTCGGGTACAGGTCGAACACCAAGCGGTGCTTGTACGCGGCCACGGGCTCGAGCGTGAAGATCTGCGGCGCCGCCGCCTGCTTCAGGTCGATCACGAGCCGCACCACGCGCGGTTGGTACTGGCCGACGCGCACGCCGGCGATATAGGGGTCGTCGGCGCGCACCTTGCCGACCAGCTCGCGCAACTGCGGGCTCAGCTCGAGTCCGTCGACATCGATCACGAGGCGGTCCGGTGCGCTGAGCAAGGTGTGGCGCGCGACCAGCGCGGCGTCGGACTCGATCGTCACGCGCGTGTAGTCGGCGGCCGGCCAGACACGCACGGCGACGATCTCGGCACCGAAGGCGAGTTGGGGCGCCTGCAGCAGCAGCGCGAGGCTGCCAATTCGCTGCAGCGCGGTGCGACGCGTCACGTGAGCACCCCGCTCACCGGGTACGGCGAGCGACCCTCCGAGAGGGTCGGGCCTGGCTTGGGGCGTCCCGGCGCGGCGGCCCGGACAGAAGTGTGCGTGGCATGTCTCATGCGACGTCCGCGAGAAGACGTCGGCCGTGGTCGGTTTGGGCGTGCACGGTCACGCGGCGTTGGTCAGCGTCGAGCGGTTCGAGTTCCATCTGCCAGTCCGCCACGGGCAGCACGGCCTTGGCGTTTTCGGGCCACTCGGCGAGCTTGAGCCCCGGTGCCGCGAACACATCGCGAAAGCCGGCGTCGAGCCACTCGCGCGCATCCGTGAAGCGGTAGAAGTCGAAGTGCGAGATGGTCCAGCCATTGACTTCATAGGGCTCCAGCACGGCATAGGTCGGGCTCTTGACGCGGCCCTCGACGCCAAGCGCACGCAGCAGGTGGCGCACGAAGGTGGTCTTGCCTGCGCCCAGCGGGCCCACCAGGGCGATGAAGCTGTCGCTGCGCAACGCGGGTGAGGCTGCAAGCCGCAGGGCGAAAGCCGCACAGCCTGCTTCGTCAAGCCAGGTGAAGTTGCGAGTTTCTAGAATCGGCAAATGCGTCAACGCGACCATGGTTCGATCGACGGCCCGCAACTGCTCGAGCAACTGCGCGGCTGGGCCGATGCGTTGGGATTCTCCCAGATCGGGGTCGCCAGCGTCGACCTGTCGAGCGCAGAGCCCGGCCTTGCGGCCTGGCTGGCGGCCGGTCACGCCGGCTCGATGGCCTACATGGCGCGCCACGGCATGAAGCGCGCGCGGCCCGCCGAGTTGCGGCCCGGCACGCTGTCCGTGATCACGGCAAGCATCGACTACCTGCCCAAGTCCAGCAAGGACGGCTGGCAGGCGATCGAGTGGCAGCGCATCGGCAACCCGCAGGCGGCCACGGTGTCGCTGTATGCAAGAGGGCGCGACTATCACAAGGTGCTGCGCGCGCGGCTGCAGAGGCTCGCCGATCGCCTGGCGAGCGCGGTCGGGCCGTTCGGCCATCGCGTGTTCACCGACTCAGCCCCGGTGCTCGAGGTCGAGCTGGCGGCGCGCAGCGGCATCGGCTGGCGCGGCAAGCACACGCTGGCGCTGTCGCGCGAAGGCGGGTCGATGTTCTTTCTCGGCGAGATCTTTGTCGACCTGGCCCTGCCGCCGACGCCGCCGGCCCAGGCGCATTGCGGCAGCTGCACGGCCTGCATCGATGTCTGCCCGACGCAGGCCATCGTCGCGCCCTACCGCCTCGACGCCCGGCGCTGCATCTCGTACCTGACGATCGAGCATGAGGGGACGATCCCGGTCGATCTGAGAGCGGCGATGGGCAACCGCATCTATGGCTGCGACGACTGCCAGCTGGTGTGCCCGTGGAACAAGTACGCCCGGCGCGCGGTGCTCGCCGACTTCGATTCGCGCGATACGCTCACCAAGCCCACGCTGCTCAGCCTGTGGGCCTGGAGCGAGGCCGAGTTCCTGCAGCGCACCGAAGGCAGCGCGATCCGCCGTGCCGGGTACGAGCGCTGGCAGCGCAACCTGGCCGTGGCGCTGGGCAATGCGCTGCATGCGCACGACGAGGCCGAAATTCGCGGCGCGCTGCAGTCGCGGCGCGCGCAAGCGACGCCGCTGGTGCAGGAACACATCGACTGGGCCTTGGCCCCGGCTACTGCAGGGCCGAGTGCAACGCCAGCGCCAACGGCACGCTGAGCATGCCCAGCAGCGTCGACACCGTGACCAATCCGGCGACGTATTCGCCGCGCCCGCCCATGCGCGACGCCAGCACATAGGCGCTGGCGGCCGTGGGCAGCGCCGCGAACGCGACGGCCACCGTCTGCTGCGTGGCGTCGAGCGCGGCCCAGCGCACCAGCACCAGGGCCAACAGCGGCAGTGCGACATGGCGGATGGCCAGCAGTGCGACGGCCAGCCCGGGTGCCTCGCGCAAGGCGCCCAGACGCAGCCCGGCGCCGACGGCCATCAGGCCGATCGGCAGCGCCGCAGAACCGAGGCGCTGCAGCGTGATCGACGCGACCTCGGGCAACTGCAAGCCGATCAGGTTGGCCGCCAGTCCGGCCGTGGTGCCGATGATCAGCGGATTGCGCAGCAACTCGCGGCCGTAATGCTGGCCGCCGGCGCGAGCCAGCGGCCACACGGCGGCCACATTGCACAGCGGCACCACGACCACGATCAACACGGCGATCGCGGCCACCCCCGCGCTGCCGCCCAGCCTTTCGGCCAGCGCCAGCGCGATGTACGAATTGAAACGAAATGCCACCTGCGCGCCCGAGGCATGCGCCACGCGGTCGATGCCTGACCATCGGCCCAATGCAAAGGCCAGGCCAATGCCACATGCCGTGAGCGCCAGGCCGACCAGCCCCAGACTGGCGAGCGCGTCGACCTTGATCGGCTGGCGCACGATGGCGACGAACAGCAGCGCAGGAAACAACAGGTAATACACGAGGCGCTCGGCGTGCTCCCACAGCGGGCGGTCGAACGCGGTCCAGCGGCAAAGGGCGAATCCAAGCGCGATCAGCAGGAAGTCGGGCAGCAGTAACCAGGCGGTGCTCACAGGCGTGCAGTGTGCCTGCGCCAGCGATGCGAAAATCCGACAGTTCAGGGCGTCGTCGAAAGCGGCAGCCTGTGCGTTTTGCCTGGGTCCGCCACACTTGCCCCTGAGATGCCCGCCCACTTCCACGTTCCACGCCGTGATGTCTTGTTGGCCGCAGCTTCCTTGCTGGTGGTCGGGCATGGCGCGCGGGCCGCAGCGCCGATCAAGGTCGAGGGCGTGACCTTTGCGGGACAGGCGACGGTCGCGGGTCAGACCTTGGAGCTCAATGGCGTGGGCCTGCGCGCGGTGGCCTGGCTCAAGGGTTATGCCGCGGGCCTGTACCTCAGCCAGCGCGCGCGTACGGCCCAGCAGGTGGTTGCGGCCGCCGGGGCCAAGCGCCTGCAGTTGCGCATGCTGCTCGACGTCGATACCGAAGAATTCGTCAAGGCCTTCGACAAGGGCATCGCACGCAACTCTTCCGCGGCCGAGTTGCCGGCGCTGGCGTCGCGTATGGCGCGCTTTGATGCGCTGTTGCGCGCCATCGGCAAGGTGAAGAAGCGCGACGTGATCGACCTGGACTGGCTGCCCAGCCTGGGGCTGCAATTGACGCTCAATGGCAGGCTGCGCGGCGAGCCCATCGGCGGCGAGGATCTCTACGCCGCGCTGCTGCGCATCTTTGTCGGCGACAAGCCCGTCGATGCGGAACTCAAGGTCGGTCTGCTCGGCGGTCCGGTCGGGTGAGCCGCAGCGTTCTCGAACTGCAGCCTGCGATGATCGGCTTGCGTATGCCTTCCCCTTTGAACCTGGAGACTGATTGATGACGAAGAGAGAGTTGTTGAACGCCGCTGTCGCCGCGATGGCGCTTGCAATCCTGACGCCGTCGGCGATGGCACAGGGCTACCCGGTCAAGCCGGTGCGGCTGATCGTGCCGTTTGCACCCGGCGGCACCACCGACATCGTCGCCCGCGTCGTCGCCGAGCGCGCCAACCTGGCGTTGGGCCAGACCCTGGTGGTCGAGAACAAGGCCGGTGGCGGCGGCTCGATCGGCGCCCTGGACGTCATCAAGGCCACGCCCGACGGCTACACGCTGGGCATGGCCACCGTCTCGACGACGGCCGCCAACCCGGCCATCAATACCAAGATCGGCTACAACCCGACGACCGATTTCACGCCAATCATCAACATCGCGGCCACGCCCAACGTGATCGCCGTGCACCCGAGTTTCCCAGCGCGCGACTACGCGGGTTTCCTGGCCGAGCTGAAGAAGAACCCGGGCAAGTACAGCTTCGCCAGCTCGGGCACCGGCGGCATCGGGCACCTGCAGATGGAGCTGTTCAAGAGCCTGTCGGGCACTTTCATCGCCCACATTCCGTACCGTGGCGCGGGCCCGGCGTTGAACGACACCGTGGCCGGCCAGGTGACGATCATTTTCGACAACATGCCCTCGGCGTTGCCCTTCATCAAGGACGGCCGCCTGATCGCGATCGTGGTCGCGGCACCGCAGCGCCTGGCGCAACTGCCCAACGTGCCGACCTTCAAGGAAGTCGGCCTCGAACCGGTCAACCGCATGGCTTACTACGGCGTGCTTGGGCCGAAGAGCCTGCCCAAGGACGTGATCGACAAGGTGCACGCGGCCATGAAGAAGACGGCCGAGTTGCCTGAGGTGCGCAAGCGCATCGAGGACACCGGTTCGCTGCTGATCCTGAACTCGCCGGAGCAGTTTGCGGCCCAGATCAAGGCCGAGTTCGAGGTCTACAAGCAAGTCGTCACCAAGCAGAACCTGAAGCTCGATTGAGGGCCCACCCCCGTAGCGCCTTCGGCGCTCCCCCTCAAGGGGTCACCGCCGGCGAACCGGCAGAGCCGGATCCGCGGCGGTCGCTGAGATGAATACCGTGATAGACCGCTTTCTAGAAGCCTTGTGGATCGAGGACGGGCTGGCGGCCAACACCTTGGCGGCGTACCGGCGCGATCTGGCTGCCTATGCGGCCTGGCTCGAGAGCGAGCAGGGGCTGACGCTCGAAGCCACGCGAGAGAGCGACCTGCTGGCCTACACAGCGCATCGCCATGCTGGCTCGCGCGCCACCAGCGCCAAC
>JANOPR010000130.1:0-3361 GCA_031421955.1 Burkholderiales bacterium | reverse complement strand
CATGTCAGCGGCGCCTTGCTCCCTCTCCCGCTTGCGGGAGAGGGTTGGGATGAGGGTGGGGGCACGCCCAAACCCTCGCCTGTGTGCATGGTTGTCTCATGCCGCTCTCCCGGGTCGGAAGAGCAGGATGGCGATGAGCAGCGTGAAGCTCACCAGCGGCGCCCACGAAGGCGCCGTCACCGCCATCGTCACCGCCTCGCTTACGCCGATCACGATGCCGGCGATCAGCGGCGCCAGCGCGCGGCCCAGGCCGCCCAGCATCACCGCGGCGAAGACGACGCCGATCCAGGCGTAGATCTGCGAAGGCGCGAGCGTGAAGCCCAGCGCCAGGCATACCCCCGCCACGCTGGCCAGCGCCGAGCAGGTGCCGGCCAGCAACAGCGCGTTGCGTTGCTGGTGGATACCGAAGGCGGCCGCGATCGGCGCATCCTCGGCCGAAGCGCGCAGCGCCTTGCCCAGGTCGGTGTAGCGCAACACCGCCCACACCGCCAGCGACAGGCTGACCGCCAGCACGAGCGTGATCAACTCGGGCAGCGGCACGTACAGGCCCACGACCTTGAAGCGGTGTTCACCGTAGCTCGACTCGAGCTTGCGGAAGTCGGCCGTCCAGATCGTCTGGATCAGTGCCTCGACGATGCCCGTCAGGCCGAAGGTCACGAGCAGCGAGTTGAACGGCGTGATCGCAAAGCGCGCCATGGCCCAGTGCAACGCGGCGCCGATGGTAAAGAACAGCGGCACGATCAGCGCCAGCGAGAGCAGTGGGTCCAGGCCCATGGTCGCCAACTGGTAGCACAGGTAGGCGGCCAGGAAGGCAAACGCGAAGTGGGCCAGGTTGATCAGGCGCAGCAACCCCCACGACAGGCTCAGGCCCAGCCCGAGCAAGCCGTAGAGGGCGCCGACGAAAACGCCCGACAGGATGCTCTGCGCCAGCAGCGTGGCGCTGGGCAGCGTGAAACCCGACATCCAGTTCTAGTTCGCCTGAAGCGATACGCCGGCCATCGTGTGCGACTTCGGCCACACCACCGTCCACTTGCCGCCCTGCACCTGCTTGATGCGCATCAGGTCGTCGCCGTAGTTGCCGGTGCCATCGAAGCGCAGCCGGCCCTGGATGGTGTCGACGCGGTTGGCCTTGAGCCAGCTCGCGATGGCCTTGTCGTCCAGGCTCCTGGTGGCCACCACGCCGGCCTCGAGGATCTGCCAGGCGGTGTAGGAGGCCCCGGCCTGCACCTCCACCGACGGGTCGGGCAGCTTGGCCGCCGTGGCGCGCTCGCGGTAGGTCTTGATGAATTCGGCCGCGCCCGCCGCGTTGCTGAACGGCGGTTGCTCCTCGAAGATCGTCACCGACAGCGCGTTCTTCGCTTCCGGCAGCGAGACCAGCGGCCCCGGCGCCGGGTAGAGATAGAAGTGCTGCGGCGGCAGGTAGTCGATCTTCTTCATCGCGTCGAGCAGCAGGTTGCCGTCCAGGCCGATCGCGCCGACGAAGACGAAGTCGGGCTTGGCGTCCTTGATGCGGTTGGCGATCGGGCCGAAATCGCGGTTGCCGAAGTCCCATTCGAGGAACAGCACCTCGGTCAGGCCGCGCTTCTTGAGCACCTCGCGCGCGCCAGCGCTCATGAACTGGATCGACGGGAACTTGCTCGTCACCACCGCCACGGTTTTGGGCGGCTTGGGGCCGGCGGCCAATGCCTCGAACAGCGTGTTGGGCACCGTGGTTCCCGGGTCCGAACCCAGCGACCAGGCCGGGAAGGCCCGCTCGTACTTGGCCAGCGAGGGGATGCCGAAGGTGTGGTGCACGAGCACCTTGTCGTAGCGCTGCGCCACGCCCATCGCCGAGAGGATCGCGCCCGTGGCATACGGGCCCATCAGCAGGTCGACCTTGTCGGCCGTCACGAGTTGCTCGTACAGAGTGCGCGCCAGGTCGGGCTTGGACTGGTCGTCCAACAGCACCCATTGCAGCGGGCGACCGAGCCAGCCACCGCGCTTGTTGACCATCTCGACGTAGATCTCGCCGACTATTTTGTGCACCTGCGCGGTGGCCGACAGCGGGCCGGTCAGCGCCAGCGTGCTGCCGATGCGAATCGGCTGCGGCGCCTGCGCCTGCGCCAGGCCCGAGGCTGCGGCCAGGCCGGCCACGCCGGCGCCCAGGACGGTGCGGCGACGGATGAACTTGAGCGGATGGGCATTCATGGCTTGTCTCCTGTGGTGGGGTTGAGGACGAAAGCGAAATCCAGCGTGGTGAACGGCACCATGCTGGTGTGACCGTCGGGCGTGCGCCCCGGCTCGTGGCGCACCCAGTCGGCCACCAGCGCAGTGCGCACGCCGAACACGACGTCGGAATCGAGGTACGGGTCACCGCGGCGGAACACCTGCGTGGCCAGCCGCTCGCAGCCCGGCGCAGTGATCGTGAAGTGCAGATGCGCCGGACGCCATGGGTGCCGACCCAGGGCCTGCAGCATGCGGCCCACCGGCCCGTCGTGCGCAATTTTCTGCGGCGCGGCCACGCTCGTCTTGGCGACAAAGTGGCCGTCGGCGTCGGTGCGCAGTGCATCACCTCGTGCCTCGCCGGCGGCCTGCCCGATGCAGACTTCGGCACCGGCGATCGGCGCGCCGTCTAGCGCGCAAACGCTGCCGCGCACGTAGCAGGTGTCAGTCGGTGCCTCGCCATCTCGGACCGCCGCGCCGTGGGCCGCCGGCGGAGGCGCCGCGCTGGCTTCGGTGCAGCCCTTGGGCTTGCGCTGGTTCAGCGCCGTGGCCAGCATCGACAGGCCCAGCGTGTCCGACAGCAGCCGCAGCTCCTGCCGTTCGCCGCTGCTGCGCTGGCCGCATTCGGCCAGGAAGCCGATACCGCCGGCCCATTCGTCCTCGCTCAATTTGACATCGCGGGCAAACGCATGCAGGTGCTGCACCAGGCTGGTCATGACCTCGCGCAGGCGCGCGTCGCCCAACGCCGCGTGGCGCGCAATCACGGCCTGGGTGATGTGGTCCTCGTCGATGGCGTGCATGCGGCGCAGGGGCGGGTTGTTCCGTGCGACAAGACAGGGGAGCGACTCTAGACTTCCATTCATGAAGGCAAAAGCCCGCTGCAGCAAAGCTTTCTTCCGCCTGCTGGAAAACTCCGGGTAAACATGGATCGCTGGACCGAGATCGAGTTGTTCGTGCAGGTGGCCGAGCTGGGCAGCCTGACGCGTGCCGCCGAATCGCTGGGCCTGAGCAACGCGGCTGCGAGCCGGCACTTGGCCGCGCTCGAGGCGCGCCTGGCCGCGCGCCTGGTGCAGCGCAATACGCGGCGCCTGTTCCTCACCGACGTCGGCGAAGCCTTCTACCGCCGCTGCAAGCCGCTGCTGGGCGAACTGCACGAAGC
>JANOPR010000129.1:0-6219 GCA_031421955.1 Burkholderiales bacterium | reverse complement strand
CGCCACACACTGGCCTGCACGAGCGCTTGCGCGTGGCCACCTACAACATCCACAAGGGCGTGCGCGGTGTCGGGCCGGGCAAGCGACTGGAGATCCACAACCTCGGGTTGGGGATCGAGGCCCTCGACGCCGACCTGGTGTGCCTTCAGGAAGTGCGACTGCATCACGCCCGCGATGCGCGCCAGTTCGACCGCACCTGGTTCGGCTGGCCTGAGCAGGGCCAGGCCGAGTTTCTGGCGCCCGATGGCTACGACGTGGCCTATCGCACCAATGCCGTCACGCGCCACGGCGAACATGGCAATGCACTGCTCTCGCGCTGGCCACTTGGCGACGTCGGCCACCACGACGTCAGCGACCACCGCTTCGAGCAGCGTGGCCTGCTGCATGTGCCGGTGCATTGGCATGGCCGCACGCTGCACGCGGTTGTCGCGCACCTGGGCCTGATGCATTCGGGCCGCGTGCGCCAGATACAACGGCTGGCCGACTTCATCGCGGCCGAAGTACCCGCCGACGCACCGCTGATCGTGGCCGGCGACTTCAACGACTGGGGCGAGAAGCTCGACGCGCCGATGCGCGAGGTCGGCCTCATGCGCGCCATCGCCGAAGGCTCCCGCGTGGCACGACGCCCGACTTTTCCCTCGCTGGTGCCGATGTTTGCGCTCGACCGGATCTACACCCGCGGGCTGGTGTGCCGTTCGACCTTCGTGCCGCGCGGCGCCACCTGGGCGCGCATGAGTGACCACTTGCCCTTGGTGGCGGAATTCGAGTGGCCATGATGGCGATGGGCATCACGCCTGCCGACGCCGGTCCTGACGCGTCGCAGGACGCGGCCTGGTACGCCTCGCACGATGCGTTGTTCAGCGGCGGCAATCAGGTCACGCTGCTGACCGGCGGCGACGAGCTGTTCCCGGCGATGCATGCGGCGAACGCCAGCGCGCAGCGCGAGGTCTGGCTGGCCACCTACATCTACCATGAAGACGCAGCCGCACACCTGATTGCCGAGTCCCTGGTGGCGGCCGCGCTGCGTGGCGTGCGCGTGCGCGTCGTCGTCGACGGGTTCGGCTCCAAGGCCAGCTTGCCAGCGCTGCGGCGCTGGTTCGAGGGCAGCGACGTCGAACTCGCGGTGTTCCGACCGATAGACCGCTGGGCCGCGTGGTTCCAGCCCGGGCAATTGCGGCGCCTGCATCAGAAGCTGCTGGCGACCGACAACGAACAGGCCTTTGTCGGCGGCATCAACATCATCGACGATCGCGTCGACCTGAACCATGGCGCCACGGTAGAGCCCAGGCTGGACTTCGCGGTGGCGCTGCGCGGGCCGATCGTCGGCCCAGTGGCGCAGACGGCGCGTGCAATGTGGACCCGTGCTGCGTTTGGTCGCGAGTGGCGCGACGAAGTCGTGGCCCTGGCCAGAAGCGCCGAGCCCGTGGCCAGAGCACACGCGCTGATGCGCCGGCTGCGCGTGTCGCGCAAGCCCAGGGTGACCGGTCCGGACGCCGCGCCGATGCGTGCCGCTTTCCTGGTGCGAGACAACCTGCGCCAGCGCCGTGCGATCGAACGCAGCTACATCGGCGCGCTTCGCGATGCGCGCGAACGCATCGACCTGGTGTCGCCGTACTTCTATCCCGGCCGCGTGTTCCGGCAGGTGCTGCGCGAGGCCGCACAAAGGGGTGTGCGCGTGCGCCTGTTGCTGCAAGGCAAGGTCGACTACCGGTTTGCCGGCATGGCGGCCGCTGTGCTCTACGATGAATTGCTGGCGCGCGGCATGCAAATCTACGAGTACATGCCCGCATTCCTGCATGCCAAGGTGGCGCTGGTCGACGATGACTGGGCGACGGTTGGCAGCTCCAACATCGACCCGCTGTCGTTGCTGCTCAACCTCGAGGCCAATGTCGTGGTCCGGGATGCCGCATTCACGGCCACCTTGACCGCAGCCTTTGAGCAGGCCATCGCGGTGTCGCGTCAAGTCATTGCGCCGCCGCTGGCGCGGGGCTGGCTGTCCACATTGCGCCGCGGCTTTGTCGCCTGGGCCGCATATTGGTACCTGCGCCTGGCCGGGGTCACCGACCGCTACTGACGGGGCCTGGCACGCCTAGCCCGCGCCGGGCCGCCCCAAGCGGGCGACGCCCCCTTGGAGGGCCGACGCCGCAGGCGTCTTGGGGGCAGGCTCGCGCGCCACGGGTCAGGCGATTCTCTCGCCGAAGCGATTGGGTCCTTCATCGCCCCGCAGCAGCCCGTTTTCGATCAGCACCCACAGCCAGCCGACCCAGGGCACCAGCGCCAGCAGGACCCACCAGCCGCTCTTGCCGCGGTCGTGCCAGCGCTTGACACTGACCGCGACTGTCGGCCACAACAACAGCAGGTTGACGGCGATCTCGGTGCCGTGAGCTGGCAGGCCGGCCACCCGGAACACGGCGGTGAAGTACAGGCCCAGGCCCAGCGGCAGGACCACCCCCCACAGCCACCAGGCGCCGCGGCCAAGGCGGCCGTCCAGGCGCCATAGCAGCCGTCGCAGGCTGGGCGGCTCGAGGTCGGGCATCGGGCCGGCCAGGCCTTGCCTCAGCATGGGGGCATCAGGGTCTTGCCGAAGCACGCGCTCATCGGGTCGCCGATATGCGGGCCGTAGGCCGCGATGCGCCGCCATCCGCAACTGCGGTAGAGCGCGATCGCCGGTTCCTGCCTCTTGCCGGTCTCGAGCACCAGGCGACGGTAGCCCAGGGCCAGCGCCTCGCGCTCCAGGCGCTCCAGCAGGGCGCGCGCGACGCCGTCGCGGCGCGCACTGCGGGTCACGAACATGCGCCGCAATTCGCCGGTGAGTTCATCGCGAACGCGCAGCGCACCGCAGCCCAGCGGACGCTCGTCGCGCAGGGCCAGCAGATAGACCTCGCGGGCGCGAAGCGGCGCATTGCCGGGCGCGGGCGCGTCGGGCGCGAACAGGTCGGGATACAGCGCGCGGGCCTCGACAGCGGCCTCGGCCAGCAGCGTCAAGGCCTGCGGGTCCTGCGAGTCCACGGCCCTGATCGTCAACAGCGACGTGGCGGTATGCATCAGGGCTGCCAGCCGATCAGGGTCTGGACCAGCGTCTGCAGCAGCGGCGCGACTGCGGCGGCGCGATCGGCTTGCCACGCCTGCGGGCGTTCCTCGTCGAGGTAGCAGCGCCAGCACATCTCGAGCTGTACCGCGTGCACCTGTTGCGCGGGGCGCCCGTAGTGGCGTGTGATGTAGCCGCCCTTGAAGCGGCCATCGACCACATGGCTGAATTGCGCCTGACCCGCAAGCACGGCGGCCAATTGCGTGCGCAGCGACGCTGCGCAACTGCTCCCCGAGGCCGTGCCCAGGTTCAGGTCCGGCAACCGGCCCTCGAACAACCAGGGCAGCACGGACTTGATGCTGTGCGCGTCCAACAGCACCGCATGGCCGTGCAGCGAGCGCAGGCGGGCCAGCTCAGCGGCCAATGCGTCGTGATACGGCTGCCAGCAGTCGACGACGCGGCTGGCGATCTCGGCGGCATCGGGCTCCGCACCGTCACGATACAACGCGTCGCCGCTGAAGAAGCGGGTTGGCACCAGCCCGGTGTTGTTGACGCCGGGGTACATCGGCGTGTCGTGCGGCGGGCGATTGAGGTCGACCACATAGCGGCTTAAGCGCGGCACGATCAGGCCCGCACCCAGTTCGCGCGCGAAGCCATACAGACGCTCGAGGTGCCAGTCGGTGTCCTCGACCGCCGCGGCCCGCGGCTGCATCCGCGCACGCAGGTCCGCGGGCAGCCAGGTGCCGGCGTGGGGGACGCTCACCAGCAGGGGCGTGCGCCCGGGAAACAGCCAATAGGTATCGGTCAAGGAAGAGTGCGGGAGTAGCGGCTCAGTGCAGTGATTTCGCGCTCGATGTCGATTGGGAATCCGCGCCGGCCGATGCGCCGGTCGTTGAGCAGGTGGTCGAAGGTCTGCGCGCGCAGCTTGGCATCGGGCCAGCTCGTGGCAATCGCGTTGACGACGCGCGGGTAGCGCTCCGTCGTCAGATACGGGCGCAGCTGCGCGGGCAACTGCACGATCCAATCCATAGCCAGCCCCGTGAGCGCCCGATCGGTGGCCAACGGGGGTTGGCGATTTCGTTGCCAATAGCCCGGCACGCTCTCAAGCACTTTGGCGACATCGGGAGGCACCTCGTCGAGCACGGCGCGCGCGTCGTCGAGGGTCGTGGCCTGAAATTCCATCATGCCCGACGGCCTGGGTGTGAACTTGGCTTTTGGATTTGCCATGGTCGAGCTCCATCGAAGTTCCTGCCATTCTGGCCCTGCAGCGCCGGCATGGAACGGAAATGTGTCACGTCGCGCTGCGTTTTTGCTGAGCCGGCAACCGGCAAAGCGCCTCGTGCGCCGCCAGCCGTCCGACCTCCACACCGCGCCAGTTGCGCAAGGTCAGGTTTGACAGGCTCGCGATCAGATCCTGTTCGGCTTCGCTGCGCAGGGGCACCAGGCTCCCGATCAGGGCGGCCATCGCCACTTCGCAGGCTCGGGCGTTGTTGCCGTCGTCGACCTTGATGGCCACGCCCAGCCCGGTCTCGGGCAGGGCGGCGCAATACACGCCTTCGGCGCCGACTTTGCAGAAGACCCGCTCGCCCAGGGCTTGCATCACGCGGGTGTCAAAGCGGCCGCTGCCCGCGACCATGAACGGCGCGCGGGCCACGGCGCGGCGCAACCTGGCGGCGGCCGCCGCGCGACCCGGGCTCAATCCGGCGCCGGTGGCGGCGCGGGCAAAGCCGTGGGCCAGTTGCCGCAGGGGGATGGCGAAGGTCGGGATCGAGCAGCCGTCGATGCCGCGCGGCGCCATTGAGAGGTCGCAGCCGGTGCTGGCCTGCACCGACGCACTGACCTCACGCATCAGTTCGTGGTCCGGTTGCACATAGCCGGCCAGAAAGCCGCGCCGATCGCGCGCGCCGGCGAGTTCACAGGCAAGGCAGACGAAGCCGGCATGCTTACCCGAGCAGTTGTTGTGCAGCGCGCTCGGCGCTTCGCCGGCGGCAGCCATGGCATGCACGGTGGCTTCGTGCTTGGGCCAATGCACGCCGCACTCGAGCACATTGGCGTCCAGGCCGGCCTTGGCCAGCATGGACGCCGCGGTTCGCGTGTGGTCGGGCTCGCCCGAGTGCGAGGCGCAGGCCAGCGCCAATTCTTCGTCGCTCAGGCCGAGGTGGTCGGCGGCGCCACTCTCGACCAGCGGCAAGGCCTGCAACAGCTTGATGGCCGAGCGCGGGAATACGGGTCGGTCGACATCACCGAGTGATGCGACCAGGCTGCCGTCGCCGTCAACAATGGCCACCGCACCGCGGTGGAACGACTCCACGGTGCCACCGCGCCATGCTTCTACCAACACCGGATTCATTGCCGCCGCTCCTGTTGCCTGGTCGCGAGACTGTAGCGCCGAGGTTGCCGTGGACAATGCGCGCCATGCCCTTGACCGCTCTGGCGCTGGTGTTGTCGGCCGCGCTGCTGCACGCCATCTGGAACATCGTGGCCAAGAAGGCCGGGGGCAATCACCACTTCGCGCTGATCACGGTGCTGCTGACCACCGTGCTGTGGGCACCTGCGGCGCTCTGGTTCGGCATCAACGAGTGGCAGCGCTGGGGCCTGTTCGAGTGGGGCGTGCTGGCGGCAAGCGCCGTCGTGCATGTTCTCTACTTCACCGTGCTGCTGACCGGCTACCGCAAGTCCGACCTGACCGTCGTCTACCCTGTGGCGCGCGGCAGTGGCCCCTTGTTTGCCGTGATCGGCGCCGTGCTGTTGCTGGGGGAACGCCTGACGCTGTGGGGTGCCGCGGGCGTGCTGGCGTTGTGCGGCGGGGTGTGGCTGATCGCCGGGGGCCCCGCGCTGTGGCGCCACTCGCATGACCCGGCCCTGCGCGAGCGCGCGCTCGCGGGCGTGCGCTGGGGTCTGTTCACGGGCCTGCTGATCGCCAGCTACACCGTGATCGACGCCTATGCGGTCACGGTGCTGCTGATCGGCCCGGTGCTGGTCGACTATGTCGGCAATCTGTTGCGCGTGCCGATCCTGCTGCCGACCTCGCTGCGTGACCTGCCCGGATTGCGTCGCGCCTGGCACGGCCAATGGCGCCATGCGCTGGTGGTGGCTGCGCTGGGGCCGCTGGCCTATGTGCTGGTGCTGTATGCGGTGACGATGGCGCCGCTGTCGCATGTGGCGCCGGCGCGCGAGGTGTCGATGCTGTT
>JANOPR010000128.1:0-2979 GCA_031421955.1 Burkholderiales bacterium | reverse complement strand
GCAGGCCGCCTGGATCGTTGCGCAAATCGAGCACCAGGCCCTTGAGATTCGGCTCGGCCTTGTAGATCTCGTCGATCTTGCGCGCAAAGTCTTCAGTGGAGCGTTCCTGGAACACGCTGATGCGCAGCCAGGCATAGCCGGGTTCGACGATCTTGCTGCGCACGCTTTGCTGGCGGATCTCTTCACGCACCAGCGTCACAGGGAAGCTGCGCGACTCGTCCTTGCGGAAGACGCTCAAGGTGACCTTGGTGTTGGGCTCGCCGCGCATGCGCTTGACGGCCTGGTCGACGGAGAGGCCCTTGACCGGCGTGTCGTCGATGCGCGTGATCAGGTCGCCGCTCCTGAGGCCGGCGCGGAACGCGGGCGAGCCTTCGATCGGCGAGACGACCTTCACCAGGCCATCTTCCATCGCCATCTCGATGCCGATGCCGACGAACTTGCCGGTGGTGCCCTCGCGGAATTCCTTGAAGCTCTTCTTGTCGAAATACTGGCTGTGCGGGTCCAGGCCCGAGACCATGCCGCCGATGGCGTCTGTGATCAGCTTCTTTTCGTCGACCGACTCGACATAGTCGCTCTTGATCATGCCGAAAACGGCGGCGAGTTGCTGCAACTCTTCCAGCGGCAGCGGTGCGAAGCTGCCGCGGGCAAAAGCCTGCAACTGCATCGTCGTCAACGCACCCGCCAATGCGCCGATGGCTACAAAACCGGCAACTTTCAATTTAGCGCCCATTGCGTTCGCTCCTGATTCCGCTGAGTCAACTATACGCCGTGACCCCATTACGAGCGTGTGAACCAGGGCAAAGTTCAACCCCGATTCATGTGGCGGAGTGGGGCTCGCGGTCGAAGGTCACGACATGGTCGACCACGGCACGGATGCCGATCCACTCGCCGATCTGATGGTCATGGTGGCTGGGCACGTGCGCCAGCAGCCGCTCGCCGCTGGCCAGGCGCAGCGTGTAGAGGAACTCCGAGCCGCGAAAGGCCTTGCGCTCGATGCAGGCTTTCACGGGGGCTTCGTCGTCGTGGACGATGTCGTCGGCGCGCAGCAGCACGTCGCAGCGTCCGTCCGGGTAGGCCCCGGGCAGGGGGCATTCGGCTGCATCGGCCAGCGCGCCCAGTGGCGTCTGTACCCGTGGCCCCTCGGCGGTGGCAACGATGCGCGCCGGCGTGAACACGCCATGACCGATGAAATCGGCGACAAATCGTGTGGCGGGCCGGTGGTACAGGGTGTACGCGTCGTCCCATTGCTCGAGACGGCCCTGGTGCATGACGCCGATCAAGTCGCCGATGGCGAAGGCCTCGATCTGGTCATGGGTCACGAACAGCGCCGTGGTGCCGGCCTGCTGCAAGATGGCGCGGATGTCGTGCGCCAGGCGCTCGCGCAGGTCGACGTCGAGGTTGGAGAAGGGCTCATCGAGCAGCAACAGCTGCGGCTGCGGCGCCAGCGCGCGCGCCAGCGCCACGCGCTGCTGCTGGCCACCCGAGAGCTGGTGCGGCGCGCGCTTGGCGGCATGGGCCAGGCCCACCAGATCCAATACCTGCTCGATGCGGCGCTGGCGTGCAGCGGCAGGCAGATCGCGCACGCCGAAGGCCACGTTGTCGCGCACATTGAGGTGCGGGAACAGGGCGTAGTCCTGGAACACCATGCCGATGCGCCGCGCTTCGGCCGGGACATGGGTCTGCGTGTCGGCCAGCAGCCGGCCGTCCATGCTCACACGGCCTGCGGCGAGGCGCTCCAAGCCGGCCACGGCCCGCAACAACGAGGTCTTGCCGCAGCCCGAGGGGCCGATCAGCACGCCGATCTGGCCCTTGGTCAAGGTCAGTGAGACGCCGTGCACCGCGTCATGCGCGGCCTGTCCGAGGGCGGCAAGCCGGCCACGGACCTCCGGCGCGCTGGGCGATCCCGGTGTTCGATGGCCGACGTAGCGGACACCCACCTGGGCGAGGTCAAGGAACATGCACCGTATGATACGCAGCACATAAGAATGCGGACCATTCGCATTTGCAACATATTCCGCGATGCGCGTTCTGCTGACCCTGATCTGCCTGTTGCTGGCGCTGCCGGTGCTCGGTGTGCTGAGCGCCTGGCTGGCCTTCGATGCCTCGGCTTGGAGCGTCCTTGCGCACCAGGCGCAGACCGTGCTCGCGGGTTACGTCCTGCAGTCGGTGGTGTTGGCCGTCTTTGTCGGCCTTGGCGTGGCCCTGCTGGGCGGCGGGGCGGCCGTGGCCGTGGCGTTGTTCGAGTTTCCGGGCCGGCGCGTCTTCGAGTGGGCGTTGCTGCTGCCGCTGGCCATGCCGGCCTATGTGCTGGCCTATGCCTACACGGACTTCCTGCAATTCAGCGGCCCGCTGCAGTCGGCGTTGCGCGGCCTGACGGGAGTCGAACGTGCCCTGTGGCCCGACGTGCGCAGCCTGGCCGGTGCGGTCGTGCTGTTCGTGCTGTGCCTGTATCCCTATGTGTACCTGCTGGTTCGAACGGCGCTGGCCGAGCGCGGGGCGCAGATGATGGAGGCGGCGCGCCTGCTCGGCGCCGGGCTGTGGCGGCGCATCGGCGCGGTGGCCCTGCCGCTGGCACGCCCGGCACTAGTGGCCGGGGTTGCGCTGGCCCTGATGGAGACCCTGGCCGACTATGGCGTTGGTGCCTACTTCGGCTTGACGACCTTTTCCACCGGTATCTACAAGGCCTGGTTGGTGATGAACGACCGCGTGGCTGCGGCGCAACTGGCCTCGATGCTGCTGTTGCTGGTGGCTGGGATCCTGTGGGTCGAGCGACATGCGCGCCAACACCTGAGATTCGCCAGCAGCCGCGACAGCCATCTGGCTCATGGCAATGAAGGCCGCGCAGTGGTGCTGCGAGGCCGCCTTGCCTGGCTCGCCTGGGGCCTGTGCGCGCTGCCCGTGGCGCTGGGTTTCGTGCTGCCATTGGCCCTGCTGGCGGGGCTGGTCTGGCTGGAGGCGCGCTTCGGTGAGTTCGGCCTG
>JANOPR010000127.1:0-1918 GCA_031421955.1 Burkholderiales bacterium | reverse complement strand
GGCTGAGTGCGTTGAAGCTGATGCCGGGCGGCAGCATCAGCCCCTTTTGTGACCCGCTGACCGTCACGTCCACGCCCCAGGCGTCGTGTTGGTACTCGGCGCTGGCCAAGCCGCTGATGCTGTCGACCATCAGCAGCGCGGGGTGCCCGGAAGCGTCGATGGCGCGGCGCACGGCGGCGATGTCCGACGTGACGCCGGTGGAGGTTTCGTTGTGCACCACGCAGACGGCCTTGATGCGATGCACCGAGTCTTTGCGCAGGCGCGCCTCGATGAGGTCGGCCTGCACGCCATGGCGCCAGCTGTGCGGCAGCCCCGCCGCATCGGTGGCGGTCTGGCCCATGAACTCGGGCCGCAGGCCCAGGCGCAGCGCGATCTTGTGCCACAGGGCGGCAAAGTGACCCGTCTCGAACATCAGCACCGCGTCGTCGGGCGACAAGGTGTTGGCCAGCGCGGCCTCCCAGGCCCCCGTGCCCGAGGCCGGATAGATCACGACCGGGTGCCGGGTCTGGTAGATGCGCTGCAAGCCGGCCAGCACGGCCAACCCGAGCACGCCGAACTCGGGCCCGCGATGGTCGATCGTGGGCAGGCTGATGGCGCGCAGAATGCGGTCGGGCACCGGGCTCGGCCCGGGAATCTGCAGGAAATGGCGGCCCCTGGCATGGTTGTTCAGCTTCATCTTGGCTCCATGAGTCGCGCGTAGTTTTGCATACAGAATCAGCGCACGATGGCAGCGACAGATTCGACCGCAAGGACGGTAATTCCCACGGCTGGCGAACTGGCCAGGCGCCTGGCGCAGGAAACGCAAGGCGAAGTGCTGTTCGACACCGCCTCGCGCGGCCGCTATGCCACCGACGCGTCGATCTACCAGATCATGCCGGTGGGCGTGTTCGTTCCAAAGACCGTGCGCGACGTGGCCATCGCCATCGACATCGCGCGCGACCAGCGCGTGCCGCTGCTGCCGCGCGGCGCCGGCACCTCGCAGTGCGGCCAGACGACCGGTGCGGCGCTGGTCATCGACACCAGCAAACACCTGCGCAACGTGCTGGGTTTCGACAAGGCCGCGCTGAGCGTCGACGTCGAGCCGGGCATCGTGCTCGACCACCTGAACGCCTGGCTCAAGCCGCACGGCCTGTGGTACCCGGTGGATGTGTCGACCAGCGCGCAGGCCACCCTGGGCGGCATGGCCGGCAACAACTCCTGCGGCTCGCGCAGCATCGCCTACGGCAACATGGTGCACAACGTGGCCGGCATCGATGCCTGGCTGGCCGACGGGCGGCTGCTGTCGTTCGGGCCGCTCGCCGGCCTGGGCGCCGCGGAGCGAGAGATTGCCGACTTCGTGCGCAGCCTGGCCGATCAGCACCGCGATGAAATCGAAACCCGCTGGCCCAAGGTACTGCGCCGCGTCGCCGGCTACAGCCTGGACATCTTCCACCCGCAGTGCGAGCGGCCCTACACCGGCGATGGCAGCGTGAACCTCGCGCACCTGCTGGTCGGCGCCGAAGGCACGCTGGCCTTCACGCGCAGCCTCAAACTCAGGCTCAGCCCGCTGCCGCGCGCCAAGGTGCTGGGCGTCGTGAACTTCCCAACCTTTCACACGGCGATGGATGCCGCGCAGCACATCGTCACGCTCGGGCCTAGCGCCGTCGAACTGGTCGACCGCACGATGATCGATCTGGCGCGCGCCAACCCGGCGTTCCGACCGACGATCGACGCGGCGCTGACCGAAGTCAACGGCAAGGCCCCGGCGGCCATCCTGCTGGTCGAGTTCAGTGGCGATGACAAGGCTGCGCTCCTGCGCCAGTTGCGCGCGCTGGTCGAGCTGATGGGTGATCGATTGGGTCTGCCCGGCAGCGTCGTCGAGATGGTCGACGAGGCGCCGCAGAAGGCCCTGTGGGAGGTGCGCAAGGCGGGCCTGAAC
>JANOPR010000126.1:0-1832 GCA_031421955.1 Burkholderiales bacterium | reverse complement strand
CCAGGAGGTCAAGGGTCCGCAGATCCTCGACCAGGGCCTGTGGGAGAAGACCGGTCACTGGGACAAGTACCGCGAGAACATGTTCGTCACCGAGAGCGAGAAGCGCGACTACGCGCTCAAGCCGATGAACTGCCCCGGCCACATCCTGATCTACAAGCAGGGCATCAAGAGCTACCGTGACCTGCCGCTGCGCTACGGCGAGTTCGGCCAGTGCCACCGCAACGAGCCGACCGGCGGTCTGCACGGCATCATGCGCGTGCGCGGCTTCACGCAGGACGACGGGCACATCTTTTGCACCGAAGACCAGCTCCTCGACGAGTGCGTGGCCTACACCGCGCTGCTGCGCCGCGTCTACCAGGACTTCGGCTTCAGCCAGATCATCTACAAAGTGGCGACGCGCCCGGAGCAACGCATCGGCGCCGACGCAGTGTGGGACAAGGCCGAGCATGCCCTGATGGAAAGCCTGCGCCGTTCCGGCTGTGAGTTCGTGATCGCGCCGGGCGACGGTGCCTTCTACGGCCCGAAGATCGAGTACACACTGAAGGACGCCCTGGGCCGGCCCTGGCAGTGCGGCACGATGCAGGTCGATTTCTCCATGGCCGAGCGCCTGGAGGCCGAATATGTAACCGAAACCGGCGAGCGTCGGCCGCCGGTGATGCTGCACCGGGCCATTGTTGGGAGCCTGGAGCGCTTCATCGGCATCCTGATCGAGCAGCACGCCGGCGCGTTGCCCGCATGGTTGGCGCCCGTGCAGGTGGTCGTCGCCTGTATTACGGCCGGGCAGGCGGCATACGCGGCGGAGGTCGTGAAAGCGCTGCAAAAACAAGGAGTTAGAGCGACTGCCGATTTGCGGAACGAGAAAATCACGTATAAAATCCGCGAGCATTCGATGCAGAAGGTTCCGTTCATCCTGGTCGTAGGTGACAAGGAGAAGGCAAGCGGGGCCGTTGCAGTGCGCGCCCGGGGCAACCTGGATCTCGGCGTGATGCCGCTCGATACCTTCATGCAGAAGCTCGCGGCGGACATCAATTCCAAGGTCTAGCGTACGACCCAGGCGCGCTTTGTTTTCATCATCGGGCGTGCTGCCTTCACGCCCGCGAAGAGGTTTCCACCATCGCTACGTTTCTCGACCGCCGTACGCCCAACGCTGAGCGCAAACACCGTCTCAACCGCGAAATCATGGCGCCCGAAGTCCGCCTGAATGGTCCCGAGAACGAGCCCCTGGGCGTCGTCAATGTCCAGGAAGCGCTGCGAATGGCGACCGAACTGGACGTCGATCTGGTTGAGATCTCGCCGACCGCGGTGCCCCCGGTATGCCGCTTGATGGATTACGGCAAGTTCAAGTACCAGGAACAGAAGAAGGCGGCTGAGGCCAAGAGCAAGCAAAAAGTCATCGAGATCAAGGAAGTGAAGTTTCGCCCCGGTACCGACGAAGGCGACTACGTGATCAAGATGCGCAACTTGCGCCGCTTCATCGCCGAAGACGGTGACAAGGGCAAGGTGACATTGCGCTACCGTGGTCGCGAGATCACGCACCAGGATATCGGCATGAGGCTGCTGGAACGCATCCGTGACGAGCTGGCCGACGTCTCGGTCGTGGAAAACATGCCCAAGCTGGAAGGACGCCAGATGATCATGGTGCTGGCGCCAAAGAGGAAGTAGTTGAATTTGAAGGATTCGCAACCTCAGTCTGGTCACCGGGGTTGTTGAAGAGAAGCCGTTGCAGGCCAACCAAGCACCGCAGACCGCGGTCGCCTGCAGGGGTCACAAAGAAGGAGCAGTCAAATGCCCAAGATGAAGACCAAGAGCAGCGCGAAGAAACGCTTTCGCGT
>JANOPR010000125.1:0-2604 GCA_031421955.1 Burkholderiales bacterium | reverse complement strand
CGCCGCTTCATGGGCCTTGCCGGCTTCGATCAGCGCGTCGATGGCTGCCAGGCCCGGCTCGCTGTAGTGGCGCAGGCCGCGCGGGTCGTCGAACCAGATGTTCGCCAGCTGCGGGCACTGTGGCCGGATTTCGAGCAGCTTATCGACCTGCTCCTGGTCTTCGACGACGGCGAAGGCGACTTCGGCGTTGTTGATCGGAAAGACGAACTCGGTGCTGGCGGCGTCCTGGTACAGCGGCACCGGGATCGCGCCGAGCGACTGCGCCGCCAGCATGGTGGCGTACAGGCGCGGGCGGTTCTCGCCGACCACCACCAGATGTTGACCCTTGCCCAGACCTGCCGCCGCCAGGCCCCCGGCAAGATGGCGCACCAGCGTGGCCAACTCGCTCCAGCCCAGGGTCTGCCAGATGCCGTATTCCTTCTCGCGCAACGCCGGCGCGTCGGGGCGCTGCGTGGCATGGTCGAGCATCAGGCGCGGGAAGGTGGATCGCACCGCGGGTCTCCGTCAGGCGCGGCTGCGTGCCGCACTGGGCCCCATGCTAGGCGCAAGTTTGACGCCTGGTTGTCATGTTGACGACAATCCTAGGGTCAGCCCGCAGGGTAATTTCCCTCGGCTGACCCGTCTGCACGTCGCCAATCCAGCCTCGATGTCCCCCGTCCAATCGCCGCCTGCAGCACCCCTGCGCCACCGCATCCGCCGCGCCAGCCCCGAGGAGTTGCAGCGCGTGCCCTGGTGGCCGCTGCTCGACGGCGCCGAGCGCGTGCGCGTGGCCGACGACATGCAGGTCGCCGACGCCGAGGTCGGTGAGTACCTGTGCCGCATCGGCCGCCCGGCCACGCTGTGGTTCGGCGTGGTCGAGGGCCTGCTGAAGATGAGCAATGACAGCGCGCTGGGCGCACCGATCACGTTCACCGGCGTGCCTTCAGGGGCCTGGTTCGGCGAAGGCACCCTGCTCAAGCGCGAGAGCTACCGCTACAACATCGAGGCGCTACGCAAGAGCCTGGTGGCCGGCCTGCCGATCGCCACCTTCGACTGGCTGCTTGACAGAAGCCTGCCCTTCAACCGCTACTTGATGAAGCAACTCAACGAGCGCCTGGGGCAGTTCATCGCCGCGCGCGAGATCGACCGCCTGACCGACGCCGACACGCGCGTGGCGCGCAGCCTGGGCGCCCTGTTTCACCCGGTGCTCTACCCCGGCGTGGGCGAGGTGCTGCGCATCACGCAGCAGGAGCTCGGCTACCTGGTGGGCCTGTCGCGCCAGCGCGTGAACGAGGCGCTGCGCGCCTTGCAGTCGCGCGGCCTGATCCGCATCGAGTACGGCGGCGTGCGGGTGCTCGACCTGCCCGGATTGCAGCGCAGCCGGCCGGACTGACAAGCCCGCTTGGGGCGGCCCGGGGGCCTAAGCGCGGGCGAGCGCCCTGTCGGCCAGCCAGCCGTCGACCGCGCGTTCGAGCAGGTTGCGTTCTTCCAGGGCCTGCAGCAGGCCTTCGCGCGCGAGCCTTTCGATGGCCCGCGCGGTGAGCAAGTGGGCACGCCCCGCGTCGCTCGAGAACAGCCAGTGTCCCCGCGGCTCGCTGACCCAGACCAGGCGCGCGGCGCGCCAGCCGCCGTCGATGAAAAGCTGGCACCACAGGCCCGGCTGCGCGTCATCGAGCCAGCGCGGCGCCAGCGCACCGGGCAGGCCGTCTGCCATCGCGGCCGGCATGGTATCGAGGTGGCTCTCGTCGATGACGGTATTGGGGGCGTAGCGCGCGGCAGGGTTCGGCGGCGCGTGTTCTTCCTCGCGCAGGTTGCGCACGATGTCCTCGGGGCTGGGTGCGGCGGCGCCGCCGGCGGGCGCCAGTGCGTCGGCATGGCGTGCCAGCAGTTCGTCGGTGACGCTCTGGCGTTGTTCGGCGCTCAGCGGTGTGAGGGCCAGCCCCTCCTGGAAAGTCGCGACCAGGGCCGGCAACTGTTTGAGCAACTGCGCGCGCATGGCGCGCGTGGGCATCGGCACAAGGCTTGCGGCGATATCACGCGGCAGCGCAGCCAAGCGCAGTGCTGCGAGCGAGGATTCACCCTCGCGCACGGCCACGCGGCCGACCACATCGCACCACACGCCAAGGAAGAGGTCGCGCAGCGCCGGGCTGAGGTCGGCCGCTGCCGGGGCCGCCGTCAGGTCAGCCCGCACCCGCTGGCGCACCGTCACCGCCTGGGCTTCTTCGCGCTCGGCGCGGCGCAGCCGCTCGATCGAGTGGCCGAGCGACTTCTGTTCCCGGCGCAGGTGGGCCTGGCACAGCGCCTCGAGTGCCGCCGTCGCCTCGAGGAAGTGCGCGGCGCCGGGCGCGCGCTGCGCGGCCACGCCGTCGAGCCAGGGGTCGAGTCGTTCGAGGAAGTCCTTCAGGCGCGGGTCTGTCGCGTCCTCGTAGCCCAGCGTGTGGGTGGCGATGCGGTTGACGAGGCGCCACGCGGGGTGCGCATGGTCGTCGAACAGGGACTGGTCAGACAGCGCCACGCGCAACAGCGCGGGTTGCAGCCGGCCGATGCGGTCGAGCACGGGAGCGCAGGTGCGCACGTCGCCAAGCATGCGCTCGAACAACTCGGCCAGCACGTCGATCGTGTCAC
>JANOPR010000124.1:0-3102 GCA_031421955.1 Burkholderiales bacterium | reverse complement strand
GTGATCGCCGCGAAGGTGCCCTGGAAGGCGATGAAGGTGAACTCCGGCAGCACCACGCCCTTGCTGAAAGTGGCGCCTACCGAGTCGGGTGTGACGCCCATCAGGAACAACTTGTCGAAGGTGCCGATGAAGGGGTTGCTCGCCGTGAAGGCGAGCGAGTAGCCATAGACCACCCACAACACCGAGATCAGCGCAAAGATCATGAACACCTGCATCAGCACCGACAGCATGTTCTTGCTGCGCACCAGGCCGCCGTAAAACAGCGCCAGCCCGGGGATGGTCATCAGGATCACCAGCGCAGTGGCCGTCATCATGAAGGCGGTGTCACCCTTGTTGGGCACCGGTGCAGGCGCCGCGACAGCGGGCGCCGCAGCCGCTGGGGCCGCAGCGGCTGCGGGCGCGGCCATCTCGGGCGCTGACGCCGCCTGAGCGAAGCTCGCGCCAGTGCAGCCCAGCATGGCCAGCCCCAGCGCAACGGAAGCAATGAGATTTTTCAGCATGTTGGTTGTCTCTTCTTGATGGACTTCAAAGTGCGTCTTTGCCGGTCTCGCCAGTGCGGATGCGCACCACCTGCTCGAGCGCGCTGACGAAAATCTTGCCGTCGCCGATCTTGCCGGTGCGCGCCGAGGCCTCGATGGCCTCGATCACGCGGTCCACCAGCGCGTCGTCAACGGCCGCGTCGATGCGCACCTTGGGCAGGAAGTCGACCACGTACTCGGCACCGCGGTAGAGCTCGGTGTGCCCCTTCTGGCGTCCGAAGCCCTTGACCTCGGTCACCGTGATGCCCTGCACGCCGATGCCTGAGAGCGCCTCGCGCACTTCGTCGAGCTTGAACGGCTTGACGATCGCTGTCACCATTTTCATGAGCGCTTCTCCTTAGAAGTTGTACTTCACGCCGACCACAAGGCCGGCCTTGCCCAGTTCCTTGCCGTTGACCGGTGAGGAATAGAAGCTCCTGTCGGCGTCGGTGCCGACCAGTGCGCCGCTGACGACCAGCCCGCTGAAGTCTTTCGATACCGTCAACGAGTAGTCGGTGTAGCTGCCCACGCCTGCGTTCGGGCCCGCGATCTTCTGGTAGCCGATGTGCGGAGTGACCACCAAGCCTGCGCCCACATCGAAACCCGCGGAAAGGTCGACGTAGTAGCTGTTCTTGCTGTCGGCGTTGGCGAAGGTATTGCTCACTGCATGCGAGTACTTGAGCGTGGCAGGCCCATAGGTCAGCGCGCCGTAGATCTCAGTGGTGTTGGCGCTCGGCACAAGTTTGTTGCTCGGGTACTGGTAGGTCAGCACGCCGACGTCGAAGCCGAGTTCCTTCGTGATCGCGCCCTTGTAGCCGCCATAGAGGTCGATCTCGACGCCGGCGTCGCCGCCGGGAATGTCCTTGATCCACTTGATCGACGAGGCCCAGGCGCCGAGGTAGAAGGGACCGTTGCTGTAGTCCGCGCCACCTTGCAGCGCGGGCTTCAAACGGGACTGCGAGATGCCGCGGTAGCGGTAGTCGCTGGTCAAGCCGACGTTGAATGCCACGTCGGCATGGGAGAGGGACGGCGCGCCCGCGGCAAGGGCTGCGACAACGGCAAGCAGGGCGGTCTGGTTCATGACGGACTCAACTCCGGGTTTGTGAATGGGATGGCAAGCCCTGTTCGCAGCTTCCGTGCCAGCCGTGCGGCTAGTCGCGCCGCCCCGACGCTGGGTACAAGCGCGCTGTCTCAGGCCAACACAGGCACCAAGTCGGTGAATCGCGGCGCCGCGCACTATTGCGGTGCCCACCCTTAAGGGGGAACGACAGCCGCGGGGGATGGTCTCCAGAATCGGCCGCTGTGCAGACACGACGCAACGACCGATGAACCCGCCGGAGCCGACATGACACTTGCCGTGGTGCGCAGCCGCGCGATCGACGGACTCGACGCGCCACCGGTGCTGGTCGAAGTCCATCTGGCCAACGGCCTGCCGAGCTTTACCCTGGTCGGCCTGGCTGACACCGAGGTCAAGGAGGCGCGCGAGCGCGTGCGCGCAGCACTCGCGCACAGTGGCCTGGGGTTCCCGAACAACAAGCGCATCACGGTCAACCTGGCGCCGGCCGACCTGCCCAAGGAGTCAGGGCGCTTTGACCTGCCGATCGCGCTGGGCATCCTGGCCGCGGCCGGCCAGATCGACGCCAAGGCGCTCGACGCCTTCGAATTCGCCGGCGAGTTGAGCCTGGCCGGCGAACTGCGCCCGGTGCGGGGCGCGTTGGCACTGGCGTTGGCCGTGCGCCATGGCGGTGCGCCGCGCACCCTGGTGCTGCCTGAAGCCAGCGCCCGCGAAGCCGCGCTGGCCCAAGGCGTCGACGTGCGCAGCGCGCGCCACCTGCTCGACGTGGTGGCCGCCCTGCAGTCGGGTGATGCCGCCCAGCCCCTGCCGAAGGCGCTGGCGCCGCAGGCGGCGTTGCATGCGCTGGCGCCCGACCTGCGCGACGTCCGCGGCCAGGCCAGCGCCAAGCGCGCGCTGGAGATCGCCGCGGCCGGCAACCACAGCCTGCTGCTGGTCGGCCCGCCCGGCACGGGCAAGTCGATGCTGGCCCAGCGCCTGTGCGGCCTGTTGCCGCCGATGAGCGACCACGAGGCGCTGGCCAGCGCGGCCATCGCCAGCCTGGCCACCGGGTTCGATCCGGCCTTGTGGATGGTGCGGCCGTTTCGCGCGCCGCACCACTCGGCCACCGCGGCGGCGCTGATCGGCGGCGGCTCGCCGCCGCGGCCGGGCGAGGTCTCGCTGGCCTATGCCGGCGTGCTGTTCCTCGACGAGATGCCCGAACTGCCACGCGCCGCGCTCGAAGCCCTGCGCGAACCGCTCGAGACCGGCCGCATCACGATCTCGCGTGCGGCGCGCCAGGCCACCTTCCCGGCGCGCTTTCAGCTCGTCGCGGCGATGAACCCCTGCCCCTGCGGCTACCTCGGCGCCTTCGCCCCCACGCGCCGGCACTGCCGCTGCACGCCCGACGCGGTGGCGCGCTACCAGGGCAAGCTGTCGGGGCCGCTGCTCGACCGCATCGACATGCAGGTCGAGGTGCCCGCGGTCAAGCCGAACGAATTGATGGGCGCCGCCGACGGCGAGCCCAGCGCC
>JANOPR010000123.1:0-1931 GCA_031421955.1 Burkholderiales bacterium | reverse complement strand
CGCCTGCTGCACGAAAGCGGCATCTGGCTTGTCGCGCCCGAAGACAAGCGTTATGCGCAGGACATCCTGATCCCGAAGACCGCCACGGCCAACGCGCAGGCCGGGCAGGTTGTTGCCATCGAACTCACCGAACCGGCCTCGATGTTCTCTCAGCCTGTGGGTCGTGTCGCCGAAGTGCTCGGCGAGATCGATGACCCGGGCATGGAGATCGAGATCGCGGTGCGCAAGTACGAGGTGCCGCATCGCTTCTCTGCGGAGACGACCGCCCAGGCGGCTGCACTGCCCGAGCAGTTGCGATCTGCCGATCGAAGGCATCGCATCGACCTGACCGATGTGGCGCTGGTCACGATCGACGGCGAAGACGCGCGCGACTTCGACGACGCGGTGTACTGCGAGCCAATTGAGTCAGGCCGTGGCCGTACCAAGAAGACCGGCTGGCGTCTGATCGTCGCGATTGCCGACGTCAGCCAGTACGTCAAGCCTGGCGAGCCGCTCGACGAGGACGCGTACGAGCGCGCGACCTCGGTCTACTTCCCGCGCCGCGTCATCCCGATGCTGCCGGAAAAGTTGTCCAACGGGCTGTGCTCGCTCAATCCCGGGCAGGACCGCCTGTCGATGGTCTGCGACATGGTCATCGGCTCGCTCGGGGAAATCGAGGCCTACCAGTTCTACCCGGCCGTGATCCACTCCCATGCCCGCTTCACGTACACGCAGGTCGCGGCGATTCTGGCCAACACGCGCGGTCCCGAAGCAGCCCAGCACGCCAGTCTGGTGCCGCACCTGGTGCACCTGCACGAGGTCTATCGGGCTTTGCTCAAGCAGCGCAGCCAGCGCGGCGCAATCGATTTCGAGACCACCGAAACGCAAATCGTCAGCGATGACAACGGCCGTATCGAGAAGATCGTGCCGCGCACGCGCAACGAGGCGCATCGCCTGATCGAGGAAGCCATGCTGGCGGCCAACGTCTGCTCGGCCAATTTCATCGCCCAGGCCAAGCACCCGGCGCTGTACCGTGTTCACGAGGGACCGACGCCGGAGAAGAAGGTCACGCTGCAGAACTACCTCAAGGCGCTGGGGCTGGGCTTGTCCGTCAGCGATGACCCCAAGCCGCGCGAGTTCCAGGCCATTGCCGATGCGACCAAGGACCGGCCCGACGCGCTGCAGATTCACACCATGCTGCTGCGCTCGATGCAGCAGGCGATCTACACGTCGCAGAATTCCGGTCACTTCGGCCTGGCCTACGACGCCTACACGCACTTCACGAGCCCGATCCGGCGTTACCCTGACCTGTTGGTGCATCGCGTGATCAAGGCCATCCTGCATGGCAAGCGCTATCACATCGACAGCGGCTCGCTAGAAGAGCTGCCTCAGGTTCGCAAGGGTGGCAAAGCGCCAAAGGCGCATGCACAGGAAGGCGAGCATTGGGAGGCAGCCGGGGCGCATTGCAGCGCCAACGAGCGCCGCGCCGACGAGGCCTCGCGCGATGTCGAGGCCTGGCTCAAGTGCCGCTACATGCGCGAGCACCTGGGCGAGGAGTTCGGCGGCACGGTGAGCGCGGCGACGAGCTTCGGCCTGTTCGTGCAGCTCGACGCGTTGTACGTCGAAGGCCTGGTCCACATCACCGAACTCGGCGGCGAGTACTACCGCTTCGACGAAGTGCGCCAGGAGCTGCGCGGCGAGCGCTCCGGCCTCAAATACAACGTCGGCACGCGGGTGCGCGTGCAGGTCAGCCGGGTCGACCTGGACGGCCGGCGCATCGAATTCAGCCTGGCGCGGGAACCCGGCGACGACGCCGCGCTGCTGCGCGCCCGCAAGGAGCGCGCGCAGGCCCGCGACGACCGCGATGGCGAGCGCGAGAAGCGCACCGCCGAGCGGCGCGCGGTGCGCACCACTGCTGCGGGCGCAGGCGCACGCACTGGCAAGAGCGGCGG
>JANOPR010000122.1:0-1610 GCA_031421955.1 Burkholderiales bacterium | reverse complement strand
CCTTCGCGGCCTTCTGGCCCGGCAGCACGTCGGCCAGCACTTTGTCTATGCCCAGATCGGCGGCGATGCGCGTGGCCGTGGCCAGGTTGTCGCCGGTCAGCATCACGACTTCGATCTTGCGTTCGCGCAGCTTGGCCACTGCGGCCTTGGAGGTGGGCCGGATCGCATCGGCGTTGGCGATGAGGCCGATCACGCGACCGGCCTGCGACACGTGCACCACCGTGCGGCCGTCGGCCTGCAGGCGCTTGGCCTGGGCCTCCAGGGGGCCGAGCGCGAGCCTTTGCGTGTCCATCAGCAGCCGGTTGCCCAGGTAGACCGTGCCGTCGGCGGTTTCGGCGCGCGCGCCCATCCCGTCGAGACTCTCGAAGCCGGTCGGCGCCACGATGGTGAGCTGGGCCGCGCGGCGCACGATGGCCTGGGCCAGCGGGTGGTCGGAGCCCTGCTCGACGGCGGCAGCGGCGGTCAGCACCACGTCCTCGGTGACGCCGTCCGCGGTGACGATTTCCACCACCTCGGGCTGGCCGACGGTGAGCGTGCCGGTCTTGTCGAAGATGATGACGTCGAGTTGGGTGGCGTCTTCGAGCGCCGAGGCGTTCTTGAACAGGATGCCATTGGCAGCGCCCAGGCCGGTGCTCACCATCACGGCCATCGGCGTGGCCAGCCCCAACGCATCCGGGCAGGCGATCACGAACACCGTGATGGTCAGCGTCACTGCCAGCAGCAGCGGCTCGCCGATGACCCAGAACCACACGGCGAAGGTTGTCAGGCCGATGACGATGGCGGCGATCACCAGCCATTGCGCGGCCCGGTCGGCCAGCAGTTGCGCCGGCGCTTTGGAGTTCTGCGCCTCCTGCACCAGCTTCACGATCTGCGCCAGGGCCGAATCGGCACCGACCTTGGTGGCCTTGTAGCGGAAGCTGCCGCTCTTGTTGATGCTGGCACCTACAACGGTGGCGCCTGGCCCCTTCTTCACCGGCATCGACTCGCCCGTCAGCATCGATTCGTCGACCAGCGATTCGCCGCTCTCGAGCGTGCCATCGACCGGGATCTTGTTGCCGGGCCGGATGACGACGATCTCACCCGCCAATACCTCGGCCGTCGGCACTTCGATCTCGGCACCGTTGCGGATGACGTTGGCTTTCGTGGGCGTGAGGTCCATCAGCGCCTTGATGGCCGACGACGCACCCGCGCGGGCGCGCATTTCCAGCCAGTGGCCGAGCAGGATGAACACCAGCAGGACGGCGACCGCTTCGAAGAACTGCCCGCCCTGTTTGTAGAAGAACGTGGTGAAGGCACTGAACAGGTAGCCGGTGCCCACGCTCAACACAATCAACGCGGCCATGCCCAGCGTGCCCTTCAGCAAGGCGCGCCAAGCGGAAACGAAGAACGGCCAGCTCGGATACACCACCGCGGCGGTGGCGAAGAAGAACAGCCACAGGTTCAGATCCAATCCGAACGGCGGCGCCGGTGCCGGCCACATGTCGCCCATCGGGGCGTAGATGAAGATCGGAATCGTGAAGACCAGGCAGATCCAGAAACGGTTGCGCATGTCGCGCACCATCGCGCCCATGTCACCGCCGCTGTGGCCCATCTCGTGCGCCATGTCGGCG
>JANOPR010000121.1:0-2975 GCA_031421955.1 Burkholderiales bacterium | reverse complement strand
GGGTTGTTGTCGGGAACGCGCGCCTTGCTTTACAAGGAAACGCTGCGCTTCTGGAAGGTGGGGGTGCAGACGGTCGCCGCGCCAGTGCTGACCGCCGTGCTGTACCTGCTGATCTTCGGCCACGTGCTCGAAGACCACGTGAAGGTGTTCGGGAGCATCGGCTACACCAGCTTCCTGGTGCCCGGCCTGGTGATGATGAGCGTGCTGCAGAACGCCTACGCCAACAGCAGCTCCTCGCTGATCCAGAGCAAGATCACCGGCAACCTGGTGTTCCTGCTGGTCACGCCGCTGTCGCACTGGGCCTGGTTCGCGGCCTATGTCGGGGCCAGCGTGGTGCGTGGGCTGGTGGTGGGCATCGGCGTGTTCGCAGTCACGGTCTGGTTTGCGCCGCCGCAGTTTGCCGAGCCGTGGTGGATCGTTGTGTTTGCCGTGCTCGGCGCGTCCATGCTCGGCACGCTGGGCCTGATTGCCGGGCTGTGGGCCGAGAAGTTCGACCAGACGGCGGCCTTCCAGAACTTCCTGATCATGCCCATGACCTTCCTGTCGGGCGTGTTCTATTCGGTGCACTCCTTGCCGCCGTTCTGGCTCGGCCTGTCGCACGCGAATCCCTTCTTCTACATGATCGACGGCTTCCGGCGCGGCTTCTTCGGCGCCAGCGACGTCTCGCCGTGGCTGAGCCTGGTCGTGGTGGGGTCGAGCTTCGTGATCGTCGCGGCCCTTGCGCTGCGCCTGCTGGCCAGCGGCTACAAGTTGCGTACTTAGCGTTGCAAGGACGCCGGCAGCGGCAGGTTCAGGGCCAGGCAGGCCAGGTGCAGCGCATCGGTGGCGCCGGCCTGCTGCGCCAGGCCCGCTTGGTCCGCTGCCAGCATCCAGGCGCGCAGCAGCAGCGGCCGCTGCATCGGCGACAAGTGGCGCACGCGCAGCGCGAGCTGCAGTTCGCGCTGCGGCGTGGCCGGCGCCAAGCCGGCGGCCGGACCGCGCGGCACCGCGGCGCCGTACTCGGCCAACAGCTTGGCCGCGGCCTGTTGCCAGGCCTGGCCCGCGCCCGCGGCAACACCCAGCGCGCGCGCCAGTTGCGCCGTGGCGGCATGTGCGGCGCGGGCCCCTTGCGGCAACGTCGCGCCGGGCAGACGCTGCGGCGAGGCCGTGTGGCGCGCGGCGAGCAGCAGGCTGAGCGCCAACATGTGCCAGCGCGATGCCGGCGTCGGCGGCAGGCGTGCCCAACGCCGGCGCAGCGCGCGGTGCATGGCGTGGCGGTGCGATGGCGAGGCCGTGCGCGCATGCTGCAGCAGCAGGACGAAGGCCTGCCGGCGTGCCGCCGCACCCAGGGGTTCGACTTCGCGTTGCACCGAAGCGGCCACGCCCAGGTCGGCCGTGGCGTCCTGCCACGCAGGCCAAGGGTCGGGCGAGCCTGGCGCGGCATGGTCGAGCGCCAACGCCAGCATCCCCGCCTGCCACTCCCCCGGGCCATGCCAGCGCGCGATGCGTGCCAGCGCCTCCTGCTCGCGGGCGCGGGCGTCGAACGAGGCCGGCACCTGCAGCGGGTCGTGACGATGCGCCTCGGGGCTGGCGGCGGCGTGGGCTGTTGCGGTCATCGCGGTCGCGGTCGCAACGGCACCTGCCGCGGCGACGGCGCTGGCTTCGGCTTGGGCCGGCGCCACGCGCATCACGGGCAGGTCGTCCTTGTCGTCGACCTTGAGCACATCGGCGCGCAGCGGCAGCACCTCGCGCCCGTACAGCCGGCGCATGCGCTCAGCGAGCGGCGGGTGGGTGTGCCACAGCGCGCGCCAGCCGTCCGGGGCGCCGCGCTGGGCCAGCAGCAGGTGCGCCAGGCTGGCCGCGTGCGGGCTGTGCAGGCCCGCGCGGCCCTGCAGTTGCTGCTCGGCCATCTTGCGCAGCGCGCCGCCCAGGCCGTCGACCACGCGCGTGTACTTCACCGCCGAGGCGTCGGCCAGGAACTCGCGCTGGCGGCTCACCGCGGCCTGCAACAGGCGCCCCGCAGCCCACCCGAGCGAGCCCACGGCCATCAGGCCCAGGCCGAACAGCGCACCGAAGCCGCGGCGACCGTCGCTGTCGCGCTCCCACAGCGACAGCCCCAGGCCCCAGATCATCTGCAGGCCCCACACCAGCCCAATCAGGCGCATGTTCAGGCGCGTGTCGCCGTGCACCAGGTGGCTGAACTCATGCGCCACCACGCCCTGCAATTCGGCGCGCGTCAGGCGCTCGAGCGCGCCGCGCGTGACCGCGACCACCGCATCGTCGCTGCCCCAGCCCGCGGCGAAGGCGTTGATCGCGTCGTCCTTGGGCAGCACCCAGGCCGCTGGCAGGCCGGGGTGGCCGCTGGCGATGGCCATCTCCTGCACGGTGTTGGCGAAGCGCCGCTCGAGCCGGCCCAGGTCGCCGCCGCTGCCCGCGCTGGACGTCTGCGCTTCGCGGCCGCCGGCCATCAATGCCACATGCTTGCCGCCGTCACGCAGGCGCACGGTCTCGACCCAGCAGCCGCCGAGCACGAAGAGCAGCACCAGGGCGGTGTTGGTCTCGAAGAAGTAGGTGGGCCAGCCGCTCGCGAAGGGCCACATGAGCGCAAGGATCAGCGCCAGCACCGCATTGACCGCCAGCACCAGCAGTGCCAGCACCAGCACGAAGAGGCCAAGCAGACGCAGCGTGGATTGCTGGGCCGTGCGCGTGTGCTGGCGAAAGCGCATCGGGCGACGTGCGACGCGAGGCTAGAGCCGTACCTGCACTGCGCTGCGCTCGGTGTCGCTGCCGGTGGCCTCGAGCATCGCGGCCGGCTTGAAGCTGAAGAGGGCTGCAACGACATTCGTCGGCGCCTGCTGGGCGGTATTGTTGTAGTCGAGCACGCTGTCGTTGAAGGCCTGGCGGGCGAAGGCGATGCGGTTCTCGGTGTGGCCGAGCTCTTCGGAGAGTTCGCGCAGGCTGGCGTCGGCTTTCAGCTCGGGGTAGGCCTCGACGAC
>JANOPR010000120.1:0-9082 GCA_031421955.1 Burkholderiales bacterium | reverse complement strand
GAAAAACGTTGCCGTCTTCGGCGCCGGTCGCATCGGCCGCATCCATGCCGCCAATCTGGCCGCGCTGCCCGGGGTGACCCTGAAATTCGTCTGCGACCCCGTGGCCGACAGCGCGGCTGCGTTGGCCGCGCAGCTCGGCGCCAAGGTGTCCACGCCCGAGGCGGTGCTGGCCGATGCCAGCATCGACGCGGTGGTCATCGGCTCACCCACCGACACCCACAGCGACCTGATCCACCGTGCTGCCGCGGCGAAGAAGCACATCTTCTGCGAGAAGCCGGTCGACCTGTCGGTACCGCGCGCCGTGGAATGCGCAGCGGCCGTGAAAGCCGCGGGCGTGGCCTGCATGATCGGCTTTCAGCGCCGCTTCGACCCGACCTTCGCCGAGGCGCAGGCGCGGCTGGCGCGCGGCGAGATCGGCGCGCCCGAGATGCTGGTCATCACCAGCCGCGACCCCGGCGCACCGCCGCCGGCCTACCTGAGGGCCTCGGGCGGGATCTTCCGCGACATGCTGATCCACGACTTCGACGTCTTCCGCTGGATCCTGTGCAGCGACGGCGACGAGGCCGACACTCTCTACGCCACCGGCTCGGTGCTGGTCGACGCCGAGATCGCCCAGGTGCCCGACATCGATTCGAGCGCGGTGACGATCCGCACGAAGAAGGGGCGGCTGTGCCAGATCAACACCAGCCGCCGGGCCGCCTACGGCTACGACCAGCGCTTCGAGGTGCTGGGCTCGGCGGGCCTGCTGCAATGCGGTAACCACCGGCCGACCGAAGTGCTGCAGCTCGACGCCGGCAGCGTGCGCGCCGACAAGCCCGAGCATTTCTTCCTGCAGCGCTACCGCGAGGCCTACCGGCTCGAGCTGGCGCACTTCTTCGACTGCCTGCAAAGCGGGCAGCCGTTTCGCACCACGATCGCCGACGGCGTGGCGGCGCAAAAGCTTGCCGACGCGGCGGCGCAGTCGTTGCAGACCGGCAAAGTGATGACCTTGTGAGCACGGTAAACGAGCCGGTGCTCAAGGTGGGCATTGCCGGCCTGGGCCGCATGGGCCAGCGCCACGCCCAACAGCTCGCGCTGCGCACCCGCGGCGCACGCCTCGTGGCCGCCTGCAGCCCCGTCCAGGCCGAGCGCCACTGGGCCCGCGACGAACTCGGCGTGACCGCGCTCTACGACGACTACGCCGCCATGCTGCGCGACCCGCAGGTGCAGGCGGTGGCGATCGTCACGCCGACCACGCTGCACCCGCAGCAGACCATTGCCGCGCTCGAGGCCGGCAAGCATGTCTTTGTCGAGAAGCCGCTGGCGCTGGACGTGGCCACCTGCGAGGAGGTCGAAGCGGTGGCGCGCAGGCACCCCGAGCTGGTGGCGATGGTCGGCTTCGTGCGCCGCTTCGACCGCGACTACCTCGAGGCCAAGGCGCAAGTCGACGCCGGCCGCGTCGGCCGCGCGTTCCTGATCCGCTCGCAGACCTGTGACAAGAACGACCCCGACGGCTTCTTCGTGCGCTTCGCGCCGACCTCGGGCGGCATCTTCATGGACTGCAGCGTGCACGACATTGACGTGGCGCGCTGGATGCTCGGCAGCCCCAAGGCCCTGCGCGTGTTTGCCACCGGCACCATCGTGCTGCACCCGGGCCTGGCCGACTGCGGCGACGTCGACAACGGCCTGGCGGTCGTCGAGTTCGAAGGCGGCGCGCGGGCACAGTTCTACGCCAGCCGAACGCAGGCTCACGGCAACGACATCCACACCGAGATCATCGGCACGGCAGGCAGCGTCAGCGTCGGCGACGGCGCCCGCCGCGACCGAGTACAGAGCCGGGACGCCGCCGGCGTGCACCACCGCGTGCTGGTCGATTACGTCGAGCGCTTTGCCGACGCCTTCCAGCACGAGATGGCCGCCTTCGTCGCCGCCTGCAAGGGCGAGGCCCCGTCGCCGCTGACCCTGAGTGACGCCACCGAGGCCACGCGCATCGGCGTGGCGATCACGAAGTCGCTGAAGAGCGGGCAGGTTGAAGTGGTGGTGTGAGGCGCGGCGCGGCGGTGGCCGCTGCGCTGACTCAGAAGCGCTTCTTGGCCACCTTGTCGTGCGCGCCCGGCACCAGCATCAGCGCTGCCGAGCCGTAGTAACGGTGGTACTCGGCGACCATCTCGCCCTTGATGATCACGGGGTCGGTGGCCACATGCTGGCGCGCCTCCTCGATGTCGGCAACGGCCAGGATGAACAGGCCGCGCCAGCCGTCGACGCCGTCGAAGGGCCCGGCCAGCGCCAGCCTGCCCTCGGCAGCCAACCGGTTGATATTGGCGAAGTGCCCCTTGTACATCTCGTCGCGTTCGGCGCCGGCGGGCAGCTTGTTCGGCCCGGTCTTGAGCACGACCAGCACGTACTTCCTCATGCCGAGTTCGTCGGCGCCCACCGAACGCGCCAGTTCCGCGTCGTACACCGGCTTGGCCGCATCTGCAGACGCTTGCGAGCGTGACAGCGCGGGCGTCAGCAACAGCGACGCACAGATCAAGAGAGGAGCGAGCTTGGACACGATGGGGCACCTCCGTGGCGGGCCTGCAGATGCTATACCGCGCGGCGGCCGCTGAACCTGTACGCTTGCGCGTTCGCCACATTCGCCGGCCAACGCCCATCGGACCATGCTGCACCTGCTCGACAACATTGCCTGGCACACGCTGTCCGGGCCGCAGGCCGCGTTTGCCACCGGCGCGGGCCACGCGCGGCGGTACGCGCCCGGGTTCCCTCCGATCGTCGGCTTTGCCGACACCGGACACCCGGACTTCGAGGCCCTGGCGCCTTACTGCCGACCCGGCGAACACCTCTACTGCGACGGCTGGTCGGGCCCGGCCCCCGCGGGTTGGCGCATCGATGCCGACACCACCATGTTCAAGATGGTCTGGGACGGCGCCGCCCCCGAGGCCGACGCGGCGCCCGAGGCCGAGCGGCTGGGCCCGCAGCATGCGGCCCAGGCGTTCGAACTCGCCATGCTGACCAAGCCGGGGCCCTTCGGCGCGCGCACGACCGAACTCGGCGAGTATTTCGGCGTCTTCGAAGAAGGCCGCCTGATCGCGATGGCCGGCGAGCGCATGTTCGCAGGCCGCTTGCGCGAGATCAGCGGCGTCTGCACGCACCCTGAGGCCCAAGGCAAGGGGCACGCACGGCGCCTGATGCTGGGCTTGATCCGGCGTCAGGTGCAGCGCGGCGAAACACCCTTCCTGCATGTCATGTGCAGCAACGTCAAGGCCGCGCGCTTGTACGAACGGATGGGATTCGTGGTCTACAGGGAATCCGTGGTTCGCGTGATCTCGCCTTGCTGAGCCCGCGCGGCACTTTGCGACCTTGACGAGTCCGCGCTGAGCGCCAATGCGCCGGCCAAGCGCTGGACGACGTCAGGCGCATGCGCCGGGTCGAGCCAGCGCAGCACCACCACTGCGTCGAGCACCGGGTCCATCCACACGGTCTGCCCGCCGGCCCCGAGCATGAAGAAGGCCTGCGCCGAGGCGCCAGGAAAGGCCCGGGCCTCGGGGTTGAGCCACAGCAGCCGGCCATAGAACGGCGCCGCCGCGCACGGCATGCGCATGCGCTCGAGCCAGGCGCGCGAGATCAATTGCCGGCCCGCGCCGCGGCCGCCGTCGAGCAGCAACTGGCCGATGCGCGCCTGGTCGCGCGCACTGATCGACACGCCGCCACCCCAATGCGTACCGCCCGGCACCGACTGCACCCGGCCGCGCCCGGGCAGCTCGACCCACGCGTCGTCGTAGCCCGTCCAGGTGAAACCCTCGCCGCCGCCGAGCGGGCGCAGCAGCTGCTCGAGAAAGACTTCGGGCAGCGGCGCCCCGAACAGGTGCAGCAAGGCCAGCGCGAGCTGGTTGATGCGCACGTCGTTGTATTCCCAGTGGCTGCCGGGCGCTTGCAGCGCTCGCGCGCCGCCCTTGGGGCCGCCGGCCGGGCGCGGGTCCTGGGCCACCTTGCGCCAGCGGTCCACCGTGTCGGGCAGACCCAGGCACTCGCCTTCCCATTCGCTGGTCTGCGTCAGCAGGTGGTCCCAGGTGATGGCGCGGTTGTGTTCGCCCTCGAAGCCGATGCCCGGCAGGCGCTCGGCCACCGGCGCATGTGCGTCGGGCAGCAGGCCCTGGTCGTGGGCCAGGCCGGCGAGCAGCGCGAGGTAGGTCTTGGCCACGCTGAAGGTCTGGTCGGCGCGCTCCGGCTGGCCCCAGGCGATGAGCTCGCGGCCATGCTGCCAGACGACACCGGACTGCGGCCCGCGCGGGTGCACCGCCGCGCGCAGGCGGTTGTACGGCGGCGGGTCGTCATGGTGCAGACCCCAGCGACCGGGATCGGCCGCCGGGTCGCGCGGCCAGGGCGTCTCATGCGCCTGCGCGAAGGCGGCCACGGCTTGCAGGGAGGGGTGTGTCATGGGGAGCTATCGTAGGGGCAACGACACACCCTGGAGCCCCCGCATGAACCTGACCGAATACGCCCGCCATGACGCACTGGGCCTGGCGCAGCTCGTCGCCAACGGCGAGGTCACGCCCACCGAGCTGGCCCGGCTGGCGGCACAGGCCATCGCATGCGTGAACCCGCAGGTCAATGCGGTCGTCGAGACCTATGCCGACAGGCTGGAGTCGCTCGATGAGCGCACACTGGGTTCGGGCCCGTTTCGCGGCGTGCCCTTCCTGATGAAGGACGTGTTCGGCCACGAGGCCGGGCGCAAGATCGAGTTCGGCAGCCGCCTGTGCCGTGGCATGGTGGCCGAACAGGACACCGCCTACTGCCGGCTGGTGAAGGCGGCCGGCGTCAACGTGATCGGCCGCTCGGCCGCGCCCGAGTACTCGATGGCCGGCACCACCGAGAGCGCACTGCACGGCAACACCTCGACGCCCTGGCGCCATGGCTACAGCGCCGGCGGTTCGACCGGCGGCGGCATGGCCGCGGTCGTGGCCGGCATGGTGCCGATCGCGCAAGGCACCGATATCGCCGGTTCGATCCGCATGCCGGCGAGCTTCTGCGGCGGCGTCGGGCTCAAGCCCTCGCGCGGCCGGGTCTCGTTTGCGCCGATGCTCGACGAGAACGGCTTCGGCCTGGGGCAGAACTTCGTCCAGACCAAGACCATTCGCGATGCGGCCGCGATGCTCGACTGCCTGGCAATTCCGCAGCCGGGCGATCCCTTTGTCATCCCCAGGCCGGCGCGGCAGTATGCCGAACTGATGCATGCGCCCGCGCCACCGTTGCGCGTGGGCTTCACGACCCAGGCGCTGATGGGCTCAGTGGTCGACGCCGAGGTGGCCGCGGCGGTGCGCCGCACCGCAGCCCAGCTCGCCGACATGGGCCACCATGTCGAGGAGGACGACCCGAAGTTCGACGGCCTGGCGGCGGCGCGGCAGATGATGGACATCTGGTTCTTCGGCTTTGACGTGCGGCTGGCGGGCTATGCCCAGCGCAGTGGGCACGCCATCGGGCCCGACACACTTGAGCCGGTGGTCTTCAAGATCTACCAGTACGCGCGGCAGATGACGGCCGCGCAGTTCATGGGCGCGGTCCATGCGCTCAACGCCACGCGGCGCCAGCTCGGCGCCTACTTCGCGCGCCACGACATCTGGCTGTCGCCGACGACGCCGCGTGTGGCCGAGCCCTGGGGCCGCTACCACCTGGGGCAGGAAGGCGTGGGTGTCGAGGACATGCATCACAAGCTGCTCGCGCCGCTGTGCCAGTTCACGCTGCCGCACAACGTCATGGGCACGCCGGCGATCTCGTTGCCCTTGGCGATGCACAGCACGGGGCTGCCGATCGGCGTCCAGCTCGCCGCCGGGCCGGCCAACGAGCACCTGCTGCTGCAGTTGTCGGCGGCCCTGGAAACCGCCCTGCCCTGGAGTGAGCGCGTGCCGCGGCTGCATGTGACGCACGCGGTTTGACCCATCTTGCCGCGCGCAGGCGTGCCATGGCAGGATGCACCCGACAGGCACCGTCAATCCACAACGAGGAATCCCTATGTCGAGCGTTGGCTACCACGAACCCATTGCCGAGCTGTCGGACGCGACACGCGACATGCACCGCGCGATCGTCTCGCTGATGGAGGAGCTCGAAGCCGTCGACTGGTACAACCAGCGCGCCGACGCCTGCAAGGACCCGGAGCTGAAGGCCGTGCTTGAGCACAACCGCGACGAAGAAAAGGAACACGCCGCGATGGTGCTGGAATGGATCCGACGCAAGGATCCGAGTTTTTCCAAGGAGCTGAAGGACGTGCTCTTCACGACCAAGCCCTTGGTACACCCGTAGCCGCCTGCCGCGGCCGCCCGCCCATCGAACGTGCGCCCACGTGGCGCGGGAGCCGCCGGATGGGCGGCTGATGGCTGTTCAACCCGAGGACCGACCATGACCACCCAAGGCTTCGTTGTTTCGCACGCGCAAGGCGCCGAGTTCGAGCGCGGCCTGCGCTCGTTCTTCGAGTACCGCGACCTGGGCATCAAGCAGGCCACCGCGGGCCGCGTGCTCGCGCACGTGATCCGCGCCGCGGCAGGCGCCGAATTTTCCGGTCAGCCGCATCGGCACAAGACCCGCTTTCAGCTGGTCTACGTCCTCAAGGGCTGGATCGAGTTCGAGTACGAGGGCCACGGCCGGGTGCGCCTCGAAGCGGGCTCCTGCGTGCACCAGCCGCCCGAGATCCGCCATCGCGAGCTCGGCCACAGCCCGGACATCGAGATGCTCGAAATCGTGCTCCCCGCAGACTTCCAGACCGAGGAAGTCGCAGCCGTCGACGGCGAACTCGCGGCCCGATGAGCCCCGAGTTCGTGCTTTGGCTCGGCGCGGGCATCTTCGTCGTCGCGATCCTGTACTCGTCGGTCGGCCACGCCGGCGCGTCGGGCTATATCGCGGTGATGTCGCTGATGAGCCTGACGCCCGAGCTCATCAAGCCGACGGCCCTGGCACTGAACATCCTGGTGGCCAGCATCGCGAGCTGGCACTACCTGCGCGCCGGGCACTTTGCCTGGCGCACTTTCTGGCCCTTCGCCCTGCTGGCAGTGCCGATGGCCTTCATCGGCGGCCACCTCACGCTGCCGGCCCAGGCCTTCAAGGTCCTGGTCGGCCTGGTGCTGCTGGCCTCAGCGGCGCGGTTCATGATGGCCTCGCGCGACGACGCCGCAGCGGGTGAGCCGCCGATCGCGCCGGCACTTGCTTCGGGCGCAGGCATCGGCCTGCTGTCGGGCCTGACCGGCACCGGCGGCGGCATCTTCCTCACGCCGCTGCTGCTGCATCTGCGCTGGGCGCAAGCCAAACGCGCGGCAGCCGTGTCGGCGCTGTTCATCCTGCTCAACTCCTCGGCCGGACTGGCCGGCAACATCGCGAGCACCCGGCACTGGCCCGACTACCTCGTGCCGCTGTTGGTGTGCGCAGCGGCGGGCGGCTTCATCGGCTCGTACCTGGGCAGCCGGCGCTTGGCGCCGCTCGTGATCAAACGCTTGTTGGCCGCGGTGCTGCTGGTGGCGGGCCTGAAGCTGATCTTCGCCTGAGATGACGACCCCAAGCTCACTTCGTTCGCGCCCCCAAAGGGGAGCTCAGGCCGCTTGGGAGCGGCCCTGCGCTGGCCTGACTGCGCTTGTACGCGTAGCGGCGATCGTGGCGCGGCGCTGGGGTTGACCCCGATCCCGCAGCCCCCCGCGCGCAGCGTGCGGCAGTTAGCATCGACCTGCCCTGCACCCTGCTCAAGCAGGCACCGATGCCGCCCATGAACCGCCTCGAATTCTGTCGCACCCTGGCTGCCGATGCCGGCCGGATGGCGCATGGCGCCTTCGGGTCGCCGTCGATCTCGCTCAAGGGCCGGCACGACGAGGTCACGGCGATGGACCGCGAAGTCGAACGCTACATCTGCGCCGCGATCGCCAAGGCCTACCCGGACGATGCCATCCTCGGCGAGGAAGGCGGCGCCAGCGACGGCCTGGCCAGTGCCGAGCGGGTGTGGATCATCGACCCGATCGACGGCACCGCGAATTTCGCGCGCTCGATCGCGCACTACTGCGTCTCGATTGCCTTCGTCGAGCATGGCGTGCCCGCCGTGGGCGCGCTGCATGACCCGAGCCATGAGCGCCTGTACTTTGCCGAGCGCGGCGGCGGCGCCTGGATGAGCGAGGGCACGAACGTCGCGAAACGCCTGGCCGTGAGCCCGGTGGCCACGCTCGACGCGGCAACGATCGAATGCGGCTGGTCGCTGCGCCGGCCGCAGGCTGACTACCTGGCGATGGTCCAGGCTGTGCTGAGTGCCGGCGGCGCATTCCGCCGCGCCGGCTCGGGTGCGCTGGGCCTGGCCGATGTGGCCGCGGGGCGCGTCGAGGGCTATTGCGAGCTGCACATCAATTCATGGGACTGCGCCGCCGGCCTGTTGCTCGTGAGCGAGGCGGGCGGCCGCATCAATCCCTTCTTCGAAGGCAACGGGCTGACCGAAGGCAACCCGATCCTGGCCACCAACCACGCCCTCGGCGACGCGATTTCCGCCGTCGTGGGCATCGCCCTGCAACACCCCTGAAGGAGACGACGATGAAGCTGTTGACCAAGACCCTTTCCATGCTGGCCCTGCTGGCCAGCGCCCTGCCGGCCGCGGCGCAGGGCGAGCTGGTGCTGTACTGCACGGTGCAGGAAGAGTGGTGCCGCCCAATGGTCGCCGCCTTCGAGAAGGCCACCGGCATCAAGGTGCTGATGACGCGCAAGAGCTCGGGTGAGTTCTACGCGCAGCTCAAGGCCGAAGCCGCCAACCCCAAGGGCGACATCTGGTGGGGCGGCACGGGCGACCCGCACCTGCAGGCCGCCGAAGAGGGCCTGACCGACGCGTATGTCTCGCCGCAGCTGTCCGAGCTGCAGGACTGGGCGGTGCGCCAAGCCAAGGCGTCCAAGTTCCGCACGGTCGGCATCTATGCCGGTGCGCTGGGCTACAGCTTCAACACCGCCGAGCTGGCCAAACGCAAATTGCCCGAACCCAAGTGCTGGGCCGACCTGGCCAAGCCCGTCTACAAGGACGACGTGCAGGTGGCCAACCCGAACTCTTCGGGCACCTCTTACACGATGCTGGCCACGCTGGTGCAGTTGATGGGCG
>JANOPR010000119.1:0-11426 GCA_031421955.1 Burkholderiales bacterium | reverse complement strand
CCATGCCGAGCGCTGCCGCCGCTCGGTGAATCGTGTGGTGGCTGGCCGCTGTGGCATAGATGCGGCAGGGTCGGCGTACCCCGTCACGCGCCGGATCGATGCCCAGCCGCTCCATCGCCGACTGTCGCGCCCCGCCCAAAGCCACCAGGTTGGCCGTCGAACCACCGCTGCTGTACAGCCCCTTGTATTCGCGCGGCAGCTCGAACAGGTCGGCCAGCCACTGCAGGGACAACTCCTCGAGGAAGTTGAATGAAGTCGCGCCGATTCGCTGCGGCGCAGCGATCGATCCGGCCAGCGTCGCCAACGCGCCAATGGTGGTGGCGCCCGTGGTGATGAAGGCCGTGCTGCCGGGATGCGGAATCTGGGATCCGTTCGGAATCACGAAGCGTCCCATCTCCGCCAGCACACCCTCAATGCCGATGCCGGCCACGGGCAACTCACGCCCCAGCGCGGACTGCCACGGAGCCGGATCGGACATCGCGTCGGGATGCTCGAAGCGCAGGTACCGATCCAGATGTGCGGCCAATGTGCTCAGGTGGGAACTCAGATTGCCGCACTCGGCCAGATCCTCTTGCATGGTGCATCTCCGCGGCTCAAGGTGGGTTGGCGCCGAAGCAGCCGCCGTCAGCGTGGCAGTCACAGCGGCACGCGCAACTCAGGCCAGCAAGCGGGCACCACCCGCCAGGAACGCCATCGTGCGCGGTGCGCCGGCGATCTCGGCAGCGTCGATCAGGTCGGCCTGGGTAATGCCCTTGGCCTTGGCGCAGGCGGGGCAGAGCCAGAGCTTGCCGCCGTTGGCCACGAACGCGGCGAGCAGGTCGCGCAGCGGCTCGTAACCCTCGGCCGCCATGGCGTCGGCGCCGCCCTTGACGCAGATGGCCGACGCGTCAGATGTCAGGAACACCGCGGTCTCGCAAGTCTTGGATGCAGTGACGGCGAGGATGAAGGAGATCGTGGCGCGTTCAACGTCGTTGGCGCCGTCGCGGCAGTTGATCAGGTACTTGTCCTGGCTGGTATGAACTGGGCTCATGTCCACTTCTCCTTTGGATGGGTCGGGTACCGGATCGGCACAGTTCGATCATGGGTGGCGGGCCGGGACTATGCTTGAAGGTGGCCGGGTCTTGTTCTGATGAAGTTCTGCAGGCACGACTCACCGGACGCCCCCGATTCGGGCGCTCTGGGGGGGTCACCGGGCGGGTGCACAGTCGCGTGCCCGGCCGGCCAGCAGCCAGTAGGGTCCGCTGTTCATGCGATTTCAGGATGTCATCACAGGTCACTGCAGACATGCGCTACCAGTTCACCGATTTCGCTCTCGACACCGACCAGTTCGAGTTGTCCAGGGCCGGCATTCCGATCCGTGCGGAGCCGCAGGTCATTGAGTTGCTGGCGCTGCTGGTCGAAAACTGCGACCGCCTGGTGACGAAAGAGGAGATCAACGACAAGGTCTGGCGCGGACGCGTCGTTTCCGAGGCCGCCCTGAGCAGCCGCATCAAGACCGCCCGCCAGCTTCTCGACGACGACGGCCAGTCACAGCGCTTCATCCGCACCATCCACAAGAAGGGCTTCCGGTTCGTCGGCGAGGTGACGCGCGACGCCGCGCAATCGTCAAAGCGCCGCGCCGGCGATCAATTGGCAGAGGTAGCGAACAACCACGTCGCGGGCACCGACGCGGACTCGAAGCAACCGGCCGCGCGCAGTCGCGAGGACGCCGCAGGCACAGCGTTCGAGAGCGTGCCCGCCGCTGCCCACGCACCTTTGGCCATGGGCCCTGCCATCGCGGTGCTGCCCTTCGCCAATCTGTCCGGCGAGCCCGGCCAGGAGTACTTCTCCGACGGCGTCACCACCGACATCATCACGCGCTTGTCCAAACACCGGTGGCTGCAGGTCGTGGCGCGCAGCACCACCTTCGGCTACAAGGGCAAGGCCGTGGATGTCCGCGCACTCAGCGCCGCGCTGGGCGTCAATTACGTCGTCGAAGGCAGCGTGCAGCGGGCCGGGAACCGTGTACGTGTCAGCGCTCAGTTGATCGAGTCGCGCACCGGGCATGCCAAGTGGAGCGAAGGCTACGAGCGCGAACTGTCCGACCTCTTTGCGCTGCAGGACGAGATCACTGAAACGATCGTCGCTCGCCTCGAGCCCGAGATCGGGTTTGCCGAACGCAATCGGGTGATCCACGCGCGACCGGCGAATCTCCAGGCCTGGGATTGCTGTCACCTCGGCATCTACCATCTCTTCAAATTCACGGGGGCAGACAACAAGGAGGCGCAGCGGCTGCTGCGCCAGAGCCAGGCGCTCGATCCGCTGCTCGGCGACGCCCATGCCTGGTGGGCCTATGCCGTCATTCTGAGCATGGTCTACTGGGACACCCTGCCTACGCCGGCAGCGCTGGACGATGCCCTCAGGGCCTGCGATCGGGCGCTGTCTCTGGACGGGCAGAACGCCACGTTTCATGCGATGCGAGGCCGCGTCTATCTGGCTCGAGGCGAGCACGACCTGGCGATCGCGGACAACGAGACGGCGATTCGGCTCAACCCGACGTTTGCGGCAGCGCATTGCGGTCTTGGCGACTCGCTGGCCTACGAGGAGCGATACGACGAGGCCATCGCACGCTTCGACAAGGCCATCGCCCTGAGCCCGACCGATCCTCAGCTTTGGGCCTTCCTGACCTATGGCGCGCTGGCGCACATCTTCAGGGGCGACTACGCGACGGCATTGCAGTGGACCGACCGCGCGGGCAGCCTGCCGAACTGCCAATACTGGACCACGGCGCACCGTGCCGTGGCGCTGGCCTACCTCGGTCGCGGCGACGATGCCCGTCGCGCGACGGCCAAGCTGCTGCGCGATGCACCGACATTTTCATGTGCATTCGCGCGCGAGAAGCTCTTCTACCTGAAGGATGGGCACCAGGTTGACTTCTACGTTGAGGGCCTGCGCAAGGCTGGCGTGCCGCTCCGCTGACGTTGGTTGTGTCACGCCGCAGGCCTTCAAGAAGCGGCGTCGCGCTCTGCGGGCAATGGCCCCGCAAGCCGGCCTGCCTGAGGCTTCAAACATGGGGGGCAGGGCCGGGCTCGCAGCGCGCAGGTGGCGAGCCTGCGCGCTCGACGCCGTGTGAACCGTGCGCGGCAGGTCAGAATCGGCCCTGCGCGACGCCCCCGCGCACCCGAGCTGGACCGAACAACCCGAGCTGAGTGAGGATTCGATGCGCCACGGGACTGGGCCGGGCTTCAGCGCCGCTCACATGCTGCGCGCGTGCACCGTCGCCGCCGCAGTTGTGCTGGCGGGCTGCGTGGCCATGCCGCCATCGCCCATCGCCGGGCGCGCCGACGCCTTGATGCGCGATTTGCACGGCCGCGACCTCTTTCAGGGTGCGGTCGTCATCGGGCGCGGCGGCCGCATCGAGTACGCCGAAGGCTTTGGTTTCGCCGACGTCGAACGGCGCACCCCGTTCACGCCCGACACTCCGACCGACGGCGCCTCGATCGCCAAGACCTTCACCGCCGCCGGGCTGATGATGCTCGCCCGCGAGGGCCGCATCGACCTCGAGGCCCGCGTGCGCGATGTGCTGCCGGAGTATCCGCATGCCGCCACGCGTCTGCGCCACCTGCTCGCGCACTCGGCAGGCCTGCCCGATTACGACTGGTTCGACACGCGCGTCACGGCCGGCGAGGTGCGCACCAATGCAAGCCACCTGGCGCTGCTGAGGCATGAGGCCGCGGCGCCGGCGTTTGCGCCCGGCAGCGCATTCGCCTACGACGTGGCCGCGATGGTCATCGAGCGGCGCACCGGTTTGACCTATGCGGACTTCGTCGCGCAGCGCTTCTCGCGCCCACTCGGACTCGCCGCCTTCGTGCGGCCGGCGCGATTTGCCGACTGGAGCGGCGCACGCACCCGCGGCTGGCGGCGCACACCCGCGGGCTGGAAGGACCACGATGCCTTCGACCTCGAGGGCTTCCACGGCGGCGGCAACCTCTACCTGTCGGCACGCGACCTGCACCGTTGGGCGGCGGGTTACGGGCAAACCGTCGGTGCGGCGACGCTGCGCGACGCCATCGCGCCCGCTCGGCTCGACGACGGCCGCAGCACCGGCCTGTCGCTGGGCAACTGGTATGTCTCGGCAGACGGGCAGCGGCGCTATTACACCGGCATCCACAACGGCTTTCACAACTTCGCCTATGCCGACGACGCGCGCGGCCTGGCCGTGGCCTTTGTCGCCAACGACGCGCCGCCTGCGTGGCTGCAGCCCGCGTTGGCGCGCGCGCTGGTCGCAATCGCCGAAGGTCGCGAGCCCGAGCGGCTGGCGCCGCCCGCGCCAGCGCCCGCAGCTCCAGACCCCTCAGGCAGTTATCGGGTCGCGGGCATCGGTGAGCTCACGGCGCGCCAGGATGGCAAACGACTCTGGGTGCACCTGCACGCGGTCGAGTACGAGGCCTTCCGCGTCGGCGGCGGCACGCACTACGTGCCGGGGCCGGACGCCTACCTGCGCTTCACGCTCGCCCCGCAAGACCAGGTCACCGTGTCATGGAGTTCGGTGTACCTCGTTGTGCCCTCGACGGCGCGACAGGCGCCATGAGCCCGCCGGGCCGCTCCCAAGGCGAATACCGCAGCGCGCAGCGCGGAGGTTGCCTGATGAGCCCGCCGGGCCGCCCCAAGGGCGAATGCCGCAGTGCGAAGCACAGAGGTTGCCTGATGACCGGCCAGACGCCGCGCTAGAACGTCCCCGGATACCCGCCTCCGTCGAGCAGCCAGTTCTGCCCGGTGATGTAGCTGCCGTGCACGCTGCACAGGAAGGCGCAGGCCGCGCCGAATTCCTCGGCCGTGCCCAGGCGGCGCGCGGGAATCGTCGCGCGGCGGGTGTCGAGCATTTCGTCGATGCTCTTGCCGCTCTTGGCTGCCGCATTGGCCATCGTGGTCCGGATGCGGTCGGTGTCGAAGAAGCCCGGCAACAGGTTGTTGATGGTCACGTTGCGGCTGGCCAGCTTGCTCTGCCTGGACAGGCCGGCGACGAAGCCGGTCAGGCCCGAGCGCGCGCCGTTCGAGAGGCCCAGGGTGTCGATCGGCGCCTTGACCGCGCCGGAGGTGATGTTGACGACGCGACCGAAGCCGCGCTCGGCCATCGCGTCGATGGTGGCCTTCAACAGCTCGATCGGGGTCAGCATGTTGGCGTCGACGGCCTTGATCCAGTCTTCGCGCTGCCAGTCACGGAAGTCGCCGGGCGGCGGTCCGCCGGCGTTGTTGACCAGGATGTCGATCTGCGGTGCGGCGGCCAGCGCCGCGGCGCGGCCGGCCTCGGTGGTGATGTCGCCGGCCACGACGCGCACCTCGACGGCATTGTTGAGCGCCCGCAACTCGGCGGCCGTGGCATTCAGCGCTTCCTCACCGCGCGCGGTGATGACCACGTTGACCCCCTCGCGCACCAGCGCGCTCGCGCAGCCCTTGCCCAGGCCCTTGCTGGCGGCACACACCAACGCCCACTTGCCTGCGATTCCCATGTCCATGATTCAAGTCCTCCAACGAGTCAACAACCACACACCGGTCAGCACCAGCGCTGTACCGGCCACCAGCCAGCCGGTGAAGCTTTCACCGAGCAACCATACTCCGAGCAGCACGGTGCTCATCGGGCCGACCATGCTGGCCTGCGCCGCGAGCGTCGGGCCGATGCGTTCGATGGCCATCATCACCATCAGCACCGGCGCAAAGGTGCACAGCGTGGCGTTGAGCAGCGACAGCCAGAGCACGGGCTCGGGCACCGACACGGCCGAGGGCGGCCGCAACACGAACAGCTGCGCAATGCAGAACAGGCAGGCCACGCTGGTGGCCGCGCCGGTCAGGCGCAGGGCCCCCAGGCGCTTGACGACATGCCCGCTGGCCACCAGGTAGACCGCATAACTTGCGGCGCTGCTGAACACCAGCGCGGCGCCCAGCGCCGTGTCGCTGCCCTCGACATGCACCTCCTGGCCGAAGACCAGCAGCACGCCGGCGTAGCTGACGGCCATGGCCGCGAGCTGTCGCGCGCTCAGGCGCAACTTGTAGAGCAACACCGACAACAGCAGCACCAGCGTCGGGTTGAGGTACAGGATCAGCCGCTCCAGGCTGGCGCTGATGTACTGCAGGCCCATGAAGTCGAGCATGCTGGCCAGGTAGTAGCCGCAAAATCCCAGGCCGACGATGGCGCGCCAGTCGCGCGCCGTGAAGGCGCTTTTTCCCCGCCCGGCCCACCAGGCCAGCGCCAGGAACAATGGCAGCGCCAGCAGCATGCGCCAGAACAGCACCTGCACCGCGTCGACGCCGTGCAGGTACATCAGCTTGGCCAGTATGGCCTTGCCCGAGAACGCAATCGCGCCCAGCGTGGCCAGCGCCAGGCCCGGGCCGATGCGTGCGCCGGCGGGTGTCAAGGCGCCGCTCCCGCCACGAGGTCGACCTGTGCGCTCATCGTCAAGCACGCGGCAGCCGCCGCTGCAGGCACCAGTGCGAATCGACCTGCATGAAACCCACCGATCGGTAGATGCCGATGGCCACATCGTTGGGGTCGGCGCACATCACCAGGCGCTGCAGGCCCAGGGTGTTGAAGGCGTGCTGGCAGACATGGTGCACGAGGGCGCGGCACAGCCCGCGGCGGCGCCACGCCGCCTGGGTTTGGACAAACTGGAAACGGCCGAGGCGACCGTCATGGACCAGGCCGCAGTCGGCGGCCAGGACATCCTGGACGATTGCGCCAAACCAGTTCGCGATGCCGGCGGACTGCATCGCGGCCATGCGCAGCATCGTGGCGCGTCGAAAGACGCGGTAGCCCTCGGCAGCAAAAGACTCATCGCGCGCCGCCACCTGGGCCTCGACCGCGAGTTCGAGTTCCTGCGGCAAGGCCAGGGTGCGCAGCACCAGGCCCGGTGCGTCGCGCACACCTGGCGGCGCGATCAGCCCTTCGGGCTCGAGGGTCAGCACGGCCGACTCGTCGAACTCGTCGATGCCGGCGGCGCGCCATGCCGGCAATGCTGTGTCGATCGCCGCGGCATTGATGCCCAGCGCCAGGTGCCGTGAAGCGGGCTGCTTGCCGGCGATCTCTGCTTCGAAGCGAGCCAGCCAATGCGCCAGTTCATCATCCTGCGGCGCACGCGGAAGAATCAGGCAGTTGCCCCAGTAGTAGGTCGGGTTGTCTGGCGTGCGCAGCACGATGCAGTCGTCGCGCTCGGCGATTTCGGCGCCGAAACGGCAGGCCAGCAGGTGCGACTGCCAGCCCAGGTGCAGGTCAGCGAGCTTCAATCAAAAGCCCACCGCCGCGCCGTCGCGCCGCGGGTCGCTGGCCGCCACATAGCCTTCGACCGCGGGGTCGCCCATGCGCCAGATGAACTGGCCGGAGCCGAAGTCCATGTAGCTGTCTTCCAGGCCGACGATGCTGTGGCCGAGCGCGGCCAGGGCCTCGCGTGTGGCCGCGGGCATGTGCCGCTCGACGTTGATCTCCAGACCCTGGTTGAAGCGCCAGCGCGGCGCGTCGCACGCGGCCTGCGGGTTCTGGCCATGGTCGAGCATGCGCACGAGGGTCTGGATATGACCCTGCGGCTGGATGCTGCCGCCCATCACGCCAAAGCTCATCACCGGTTGGCCGTCTTTGCTCAGGAAGCCCGGGATGATCGTGTGGAACGGGCGCTTGCCCGGCGCCACGCAGTTCGGGCTCCTGGCGTCGAGCGAGAAGCCATGGCCGCGGTTTTGCAGGCTGATACCGAAGGTGGGCTCGACCACGCCCGAGCCGAAGCCCATGTAGTTGCTCTGGATGAAGCTGACCATCATGCCGCTCTCGTCGGCGGTGCTGAGGTAGATGGTGCCGCCCTTGATGCCGTAGCCCGGGCCGAAGACCTGCGCCCGCGCCGGGTCGATCAGCTTGGCGCGCGTAGCCAGGTACTGGGCGTCGAGCAGCTGCGACGGTGCGCCCTCCATGTACCTTGCATCAGCAACAAAGCGGTAGACATCGGCGAAGGCCAGCTTCATGGCTTCGATCTGCAGGTGCTGGCAGGCCGGGCCATCGACGGGCAGGCCGGCCAGGTCGAAGTGCTGCAGCATGCCCAGCGCCATCTGCGCGGCGATGCCCTGGCCGTTGGGTGGGATCTCGTGCAGCGTGTGGCCGCGGTAGTCCTGTGCCAGCGGCGTGACCCATTCGGGCTCGTAGGCCGCGAGGTCGGCCTCAGTCATCGCGCCGCCGTTCGCCGCCGACCAGGCAGCGATGGCGTGGGCGATCTCGCCGCGGTAGAAGGCGTCACCCTTTGTCTCACCGATCAACTTCAGCGCGCGTGCCGCATGCGGCATCGTGAAGCGCTCGCCGACGTGGGGGGGGCGGCCCCTGGGCAGAAAGGTCTGGGCGTAGCCCGGCCCGGTCGTCAGCTCGGCGACCTTGGAAGCCAAGGTCCACTTCTGCTGCACGATGACGGGCACGGCGTAGCCGCGCTCGGCGATTTCGGCCGCCGGCGCCATCAGGTCGGCGAAGGGCAGCTTGCCAAAGCGCTGGCTCATGGCCACCCAGGCCGCCACTGCCCCGGGCACGCTCACCGAGTCCCAGCCGCGCGGCGGGGGTGTCTTCGCACCCTCGCCGTACTTGCGCATGAAGTACTCGCGCGTCCACGCCGCCGGCGCCGGGCCCGAGGCATTCAGGCCGTGCAACGCCTTGCCGTCCCACAGGATGCAGAAGGCGTCCGAGCCCAGGCCGTTGCTGCAGGGCTCGACGATGGTCATGCAGGCCGCAGTGGCGATTGCGGCGTCGACCGCGTTGCCGCCGGCCGCCAGCATGCGCAGGCCGGCCTGCGCGGCCAGCGGGTGCGAGGTTGAGACAACGTTGCGGGCGAAGACGGGCGAGCGGCGGCTGGGGTAGCCCGCGTCCCAGTCGAAGGTCTGTGGGTCCATGGGGTGCTGCGGAGTGAAAACTGCGGGGGCTGCAAGTATCGCCGCCTCGCCGCCTCGGCCTCAGCGCACGCCGCCGAAGGGCAGGTCCATCGTCTGCGCGATATAGCGCTTGACCTGCGGCAGCTCGGGCCCGAGGTGGAAGGCCAGACGCTCCTCGCGCAGCCCGGCATCGAAGGCGGAGAAGCGCTCCAGCCGGCGCTGGTGCTCGACCCAGTTCTCGTCGACGAAATACTCGATCACGCGGCCCGGCTGGCCGACATCGCGGAACAAGGCCCATGACAGCGCACCCTGGCGCAGGCGTGCGCGCCGCGTGCGCTGCATGACGCTGGTGAATTCGGCCGCGCGAGCCGGGTCGATCAGGTACTCGACCGTGACCATCACGGGCCCGTCGTCGGGCGCCACGTCGACGGGCGCGTCGGCGGTGTGGACGACCGAGGCCGGGCTGAAGTCGAGGTCGGCATCGCCTTCGATGCTGAGCCGGCGCAAGGCCACCGCCACCACGGCACCCATTGCCGCGGCCGCAGCCACCGATGCCGCCACATTGGTCCAGCTGGCCAATTGACCCCACAGCAAGGAGCCGGCCGCCGAACCGCCCATCAGCGCCACCTGGAAGGTCCCCATGCCGCGAGCGCGGACCCAGTCGGGCAGCGCCATCTGCGCCGCGATCGACATCGAATTGGCGACCGAAATCCAGGCCATGCCGACCACGACCATCGCCGGCAGCGCCACCCACAGTTCGGGCACGTAGACGATCAACGCAGAAAAGGCCGCCTGCACCAGCGTGCCGATGAAGACGAACTGGTCGCGCGTGTAGCGCGCGCGCCAATGCGGGAAGCGCAGGGCCGCCACAATGGCGCCCACGCCCAGGCAGGCCAGCATGACAGTGAAGGTGCCTGGGCCGCCGCCGTGCATCTGCAGCGCCACCAGCGGCAGCAGCGCGACCAGCGCCGAAGCCTGCAGGAAGAACAGGAAGACGCGCAGCAGCACCACCTTCAGCCGCGGCGACTGGCGCGCGTAGTTCAGGCCCACGCGCATCGCGCCCAGGAACCGCTCGCCCGGCAGGACGCTGGTCTTGGGCTGGTTGCGCCAGCGCAGAATCAGCGTGAAGGCCACGCCGGCCAGCACGGCGTTGACGACGAACACGGCGGCGCTGCTGAACGTTGCCAGCAGCGCGCCGGCCAGTACCGGGCCGACGATGCGCGACAGGTTCATCGCAATGCCGTTCAGCGCCAGCGCCTGGCCCAGGTGTTCGCGCGACACCACCTCAGGCACGATGGCGGCGAACACCGGCCAGCGCATGGCCAGGCCGATGCCGTTGACGAAGGTCAGCGCCAGCAGCAGCGGCGCGGTCAGGCCGTCGAGCAGCGCCAGCGTGGCCAGGACCAGGGCCGTCACCGCGACCCACAGCTGGGTGAGTGCGAAATAGCGCCGGCGGTCGACGATGTCGGCCATGGCGCCGCTGGGCAGGCCGAGCAGGAACACGGGCAGCGTCGACGCCGTCTGCACCAGGGCCACCATCACCGGGCTGGTGGTCAGCGTGGTCATCAGCCAGGCCGCGGCCACGTCGTTCATCCACATCGTCATGTTGGCGGCCAGCCAGGCCAGCCAGAGCATACGAAAGGTGCGGTCGTGCAGGGGCGCGAGTGCGGGCGTGGCACTCAGTGTCCTCAGCAGGGACGGCAGGGGCATCCTTCAGCGCAGCGGTACGGCACCGCTCCAGTGGCAGGGATCATGCGTCAAAGGGCAGGCCGACGTAGTTCTCGGCCAGGGCCGTGGCCGCGGCCCGCGAGCCCACGAGGTAGTCGAGCTCGGCGCGCTGCAGCCGCTGGCCGATCGCGTCGGCCTCGGGAAACTTGTGCAGCAGCGAGGTCATCCACCAGGAAAAACGCTCGGCCTTCCAGACGCGCGCCAGGCAGCGCGACGAGTAGTGATCGATGCCGGCGTCACTGCGCTCGGCGTAATGCTCGATCAGTGCGCGCGACAGGAAGCCGACGTCCGAGGCGGCCAGGTTCAGGCCCTTGGCACCCGTCGGCGGCACGATGTGCGCCGCGTCGCCGGCCAGGAACAGGCGGCCGAAGCGCATCGGCTCGGCAACGAAGCTGCGCAGCGGGGCAATGCTCTTCTCGATCGACGGGCCCGTCACCATCGCCTGCGCCGCAGCCGGGTCCAGGCGCAGACGCAACTCGTCCCAGAACATGGCGTCGCTCCACTGCTCGACCTTGTCGTGCAGCGAACACTGCACGTAGTAGCGGGTGCGCGTGGGCGAGCGCATCGAACACAGCGCGAAGCCGCGCTCGTGATTGGAGTAGATCAGCTCGTTTGATACCGGCGGCGTGTCGGCCAGTACGCCGAGCCAGCCGAAGGGATAGACCTTCTCGAATATCGACAGCGACTGCGGCGGCAGGCTGGCGCGGCAGACACCGTGGTAGCCGTCGCAGCCGGCGATGAAGTCGGCCTGCACTTCATGCTGCACGCCTTGTTGGCGGTAGCTGACGCTGGCCTGGGTGCCAGCGAAGCCGTGCACGGACACGTCTTGTGCC
>JANOPR010000118.1:0-1677 GCA_031421955.1 Burkholderiales bacterium | reverse complement strand
GGGCAGACCGGCAAGATCGTTGCGCCCCAGCTCTACATCGCCTGCGGCATCAGCGGCGCGATCCAGCATCTGGCAGGCATGAAGGACAGCAAGGTCATCGTCTGCATCAACAAGGACCCCGAGGCGCCGATCTTCAGCGTGGCCGACTATGGGCTGGAGGCCGACCTGTTCGTCGCCGTGCCGGAGTTGGTCAAGTTGCTCTGAGTCACCCACCCACCTGAGAAGGGGCGCCTCAACGCGCTCCGCTGTCCGTCCTATGAACACCTACCGCGCACCTGTCAGAGACATGCTCTTTTGCATGAAGGAGCTGGCCGACATCGAAGCCGTGGCGCGCCTGCCCGGCTTCGAAGACGCCGGTTTCGAGACGGCGCAGGCCGTGCTCGAAGAGTGCGCCAAGTTCAACGAGGGTGTGGTGGCGCCGTTGAATGTCGACGGCGACCTCCACCCGTCGTCATGGAAGGACGGCAACGTCACCACCACCGCGGGTTTCAAGCAGGCCTTCCGCCAGTTCGCGCAAGGCGGCTGGCAGGGCGTGCAGCACCCGGTCGAGTTCGGCGGCCAGGGCCTGCCCAAGACCAGCGGCGCGGCCTGCATCGAGATGCTCAACAGCGCCAACCTGAGCTTCGCGCTGTGCCCGCTGCTCTCCGACGGCGCGATCGAGGCCCTGCTGACGGCCGGCACGCCCGAGCAGCAGCAGACCTACATCCCGAAAATGATCGACGGCAGCTGGACCGGCACGATGAACCTGACCGAGCCGCAGGCCGGCAGCGACCTGGCCGCCGTGCGCACGCGCGCCGAGCCGCAGCCTGATGGCAGCTACAAGCTGTTCGGCACCAAGATCTTCATCACCTATGGTGATCACGACATGGCCGAGAACATCGTCCACCTCGTGCTGGCGCGCGTGGTCGGCGCGCCCGAAGGGGTGAAAGGCATTTCGCTGTTCATCTGCCCGAAGATCCTGCCCGATGGCTCGCGCAACGATGTGCACTGCGCCAGCATCGACCACAAGCTGGGCATCAAGGCCAGCCCGACCGCGGTGCTGCAGTACGGCGACGGCACGGCGGCGAGCAATGTGAACGGCACCGGACCCGGTGCCGTGGCCGAACTGATCGGCCAGGAGAACCGCGGCCTGGAGACTATGTTCATCATGATGAACGCGGCCCGCTACGCCGTGGGCATGCAGGGCATCGCGGTGGCCGAGCGGGCCTACCAGAAGGCGGTGGCCTATGCGCGCGACCGCGTGCAGAGCCGGCCGGTCGATGGTTCCATGTACAGCGCCGCGCCGATCATTCACCACCCCGATGTCAAGCGCATGCTGTTGACCATGCGCGCGTACACCGAGGGCTGCCGCGCAATGGCGCTGGTGGCGGCCGCGGCCTACGACGCGTCACACCGTCACGCCGATGCCGACGTGCGCAAACAGAACCAGGCCTTCTACGAGTACATGGTGCCGCTGATCAAGGGCTACAGCACCGAGATGAGCCTGGACGTGGCCTCGCTGGGCGTGCAGGTGCACGGCGGCATGGGCTTCATCGAGGAGACCGGCGCGGCGCAATACCTGCGCGACGCCAAGATCCTGACCATCTACGAAGGTACGACCGCGATCCAGGCCAACGACCTGGTGGGCCGCAAGACGGCGCGCGACGGCGGCCAGACGGCCAAGGCCATTGCCAAGCA
>JANOPR010000117.1:0-4119 GCA_031421955.1 Burkholderiales bacterium | reverse complement strand
CGGCACGCCCGAAGCCCATGGGCCGTGGCTGATCGACCGCTTTACCGCGACCTTTCTGCGCGGCGACAAGGTCGGCCTGGTCGGGCCCAACGGCGCGGGCAAGACCACGCTCTTGAAACTCATCCTCGGCCAGTTGGAGCCGACGCAGGGCAAGGTGCGCCGCGGCAGCAAGATGCAGGTCGCCTATTTCGACCAGATGCGCGACGCGCTCGATCTGGACGCCACGCTGGCCGACACCATCAGCCCGGGCAGCGAGTGGGTCGAGTTCGGTGGCCAGAGGAAGCATGTAATGAGCTACCTCAACGATTTCCTGTTCTCGCCCGAGCGCGCCAACTCGCCGGTGCGCACGCTCTCGGGCGGCGAGCGCAACCGCCTGCTGCTGGCGCGCCTGTTCGCATTGCCGGCCAACGTGATCGTGCTCGACGAGCCGACCAACGACCTGGACATCGACACCCTGGAGCTGCTCGAAGAGCTCCTGCTCGGCTACAGCGGCACGGCGTTCATCGTCAGCCACGACCGGCGCTTCGTCGACGCGGTCGTGACCAGCACCGTGGCCTGGGAGGGCGACCCGGCCTTCGGCGGCCGGCCGGGGCTGTGGCGCGAGTACGAAGGCGGCATCACCGACTGGCAGCAGCAGCGCGCGCGCGGCCGGGTCAGCGCAACTGCGGCGGTGGCCGCACCGGCACCCGCGGCCGTAGCGGCGCCGGCGCCCGCTGTGTCGCGCATCAAGCGCAGCTACAAGGAGCAGCGCGAACTCGAGGCCTTGCCGGCGCGCATTGCCGCGCTCGAGGCCGAGCAGAAGGCGATCGGCGAAACCGTGGCCGACCCGACGCTCTACAGCAAGGATCCCGATCGCGCGACCGCACTGCACAAGCGCTTTGCGCAGATCGACGAGGAGTTGATGGCCGCTCTGGAGCGCTGGGAAGCGCTCGGCAGCTGAACCCGCTCAGAGGCTGCGCGAACTGCCGAACCAGCTGTCGTTGGTGGCCACGGGGTGCGTGCGGCTGACGATCAGGCCGCCCTGCAGGTACAGCGCGTTCAAGAGGCGCATCGCGCGGCCGCGGTTCAGGCCGGGCCACTCCGACATCTCGCGCAGGTTGGCGGCTTCGCGGCGCAGGCGGTGCACCGCGGCCTGCACGACGCCGGTCAGCACCACCTCGCGCAGGCCCATGCCGATGGCGACGCGGTAGGCCGCAGGCCCGGCAATCTCGGGCAGCAGTTGCTCGCGCGAACCGCGCATCGCCAGCTCCCAGGCCACCGGCCCCAGCGGCTGGTACAGGTGCGGCTCGCCGACCAGCGCTGCCTCGGGGTTGCCAGGGGCGCGCAGCACGGCCGGCTCGACGCGCAGCACCTGCAGGTCCGACAGGCGCATGGCCAGGAACTCGTGCATCGGCACCGGGCAGTGCGCCAGGCGCTCGATCGGGAACACCGTCAGCGGCACCACCTGGGGCCCGCACTGCAGGTACATCGCCAATGAGCGCGCGTGGCGCACGCAGGCCGCCAGCACTTCGAGCATCTCGGTATGGCGGCCGTCCTGCTCGAAGCGCAGCAGGTCTTGCAGCAGCGAGGGGTTCAACGAGGACAGCCGCGTCAGCGACTCGTCGGCCCCTTCACGCTTGAGCTCGTTGAGATAGCGCTGGAATGCGCTGACGCGCATCAACTCGGGCTCGCCCAGCGGCAGGGTGGACTCAAACGTCACTTAGGACAACTCCGGCGCGGACGCCTCGTTACCAATTGTTGTGCCGCGATGGTACGCGGCTTGGCCCCTGCGCGCAGCCCCTTTGTTGACGCTGGCTCTGAGCGCATCGCGGGCCTCGCGCAATGCGCGCCACAGCTTGGCCTCCTGCGAGGTGGCGAAGTTGATGCGCATCAGCGTGCTCGGCCGTGGCAGGGCATGAAACAGGCTGCCGGGGGCGATCAGCCAGCCCTGGTGATGCAGTTGCGCGGCCAGGCGGTCGACGTCGACGCCGGTCTCGACCCAGCCGAACAGACCGCGGGGCGGCGCGGCGAACGTGAACCCGGCTTCTTCGGCCAGCCGCACGCTGCGTTGGCGTGCCGCGTCCAGCCGCAGCGTCACGCGCTCGGCGTGGCGCCGCAACGTGCCCTGCTCGAGCGTGATGGCCAGCGCGCGTTCGGGCAATGCGGGCGTGGTCAGCGCAGTCAACAGCTTGCGATCGATGACGCGCTCGACCAGCGCCGGCGACGCGGCGAGAAAGCCGACACGCCAGTTCGGCGTCAGGATCTTCGAGAACCCGGAGATGTAGACCGTGCGCTGCAACTGGTCGAGTGCGGCCAGCCGCGGCGCCTGCAGCGGTGCCAGCCAGGCATAGGTGTCGTCCTCGACGATCATCACATCGTGCGCCTGCGCGAGCTTGAGCAACTCGTGCGCTGCGGCCAGCGACAAGGTGGCGCCGGTCGGGTTGTGCAGCACCGAGACCGTGATGTACACGCGCGGCTTCGCAGCACTTTGCAGCAGGCGGCCAAACTCGGCCAGGTCGGGGCCGGCTGGGCCGCGCGGCACCGCGGCGAGCTTGATGCCCATCTGAGTCAGCCGCGCGTATTCGACGGCCCAACCGGGTTCATCGACCAGCACCGTGTCGCCGGGGGCCAGCAGCAGGCGAGAGACGATGTCCAGCGCCTGCGTCGCGCCTGCGGTGGTGACGATCTGCTGCGCCGACGCGGCAATGCCCAGCTGGCCCAGGCGCAGCGACAGCGCGGCGCGCAGTCGTGCGTCGCCGGCGGGTTCGCCGTAGCTCAGGCTGGCCGGTTCGCGCGCGTCATCGGCCAGCGCGCGGCGCATCGCGCCGTGCAGCAGCGGCAGGTCGAGCCAGTCGGGCGGCAAGGTGCCCAGGCCTGGCGACAGCGACTTGCCGCCCTGGTGCTCGAACATGCCGCGCATCAGCGCGGCCACGTCGTGGGGCGGCGTGCCGCGCAAACCGCCCGCCCGCTGCGGCGGCTGCGGCGCGACGTTCAACGATGCGCGGACGAAGAAGCCGCGTTGTTGCCGGGCTTCGACCAGCCCCTGGGCCTGCAGCAGGTCGTAGGCTGCGACGACGGTGCTCGTCGCCAGGGCGTGCCGGCGCGCGGCCTCGCGCACCGAGGCCAGGCGCGCACCCGCAGGCAGCGCGCCGCTGCGGATGCGCTCGGCATGGAACGCGGCCAGCTGTTCAGCCAGCGTGGCCAGCGCGCCGCGTTCGAGTCGGGGTTCGGTTGACGGCAGGGTCATCTGTGTCGGTCTGGACGGCCATACAGAGGAGGGCAGGTCGGGGCGAAGTGTACTGCTGCTGTGTTGTCGCGCAAGCCTAGACTGGGGCCATGCCCCGCGCCGGACCCGCTGACCTGCCCACCGCGCCGCGGTGGTCGGCGCGCGGCGCGACAACAGTGCGGGCAGGGCGCGGGTGAGCGTCGATCACGACCGCTCGCGCGGCTACGCCCTGGGCCTGCTGGGCGTCGTGATCTTTGCCATGACGCTGCCGATGACGCGGCTGGCCGTCGGCGACGCGAGCGATCCGCAACTGCCCCCGGCCTTCGTCACTGCCGGTCGCGCCGCGTTGGCGGGTCTGCTGAGCCTGGCGTACCTGCGCTGGGTCGGCGCGACGCGGCCGGCGCGCGAGCATTGGCGCCTGCTGGCGGTCTGTGCCCTGGGCACAGTGCTCGGCTTCCCGCTCTTTCTGGCGCTGGCGCTGCGCCACGCCGACGCGATGCATGCCGCCGTCGTCACCGGCGTGCTGCCGCTGGGCACTGCGGTCGCGGCGGCGCTGTGGTTGCGCCAGCGCGCGTCGCGAGGCTTCTGGGCCTGCGCAGCGGCGGGATGCCTGCTGGTGCTGGCCTATGCCGCGCGCCAGGGGCAGGGTGCGCTGAGCGCTGCCGACGGCCTGCTGCTGTTGGCCGTGGCCAGTGCGTCGGTCGGCTACGTGGCCGGCGCGCAGGTCTCATCGAAATTGCCGGCCGAGCACGTGATCTGCTGGGTGCTGGTGTTGTCCTTGCCGCTGACGCTGCCGGCGATGCTCGCCACCTGGCCGGTCGCCCGCGGCGCCGTGCGGCACGGGGCCTGGGTAGGTTTCGCCTACGTCAAACTGATCACCATGTGTATCGGATTCTTAGCCTTGTAAAGGGGCC
>JANOPR010000116.1:0-4312 GCA_031421955.1 Burkholderiales bacterium | reverse complement strand
CTGGAAGAACCAGCCCGGCGTCTACGACCTGAAGGCCAACGCGGGCCTCGAGCTGTTCAACCTGAACTACAAGAACTACACCGACATCCGCAATGGCAGCCCCTATTCGCTGCGCGCTGTCGTGCTCCAGCTGTACCTGACAGCCACCTACTGAGGTCCCCGCATCATGCGCACTTGCACCCACCTCCTCTTCGCGTTCTGGCTGGCCGCCGCGACCAGCCTGACGCTGGCCCAGACCACAGCCACGCCGATGCCCGCTCGCGCTGCCGTGGCGGCCGCACCGGCAACGCCCACGCAGGCCGCCGCGCCGGCTGCTGCCGTGCCGGCCACCGGCCTGGACGAGCGCGTCCAGCAGGCCAAGAGCGACGTGATCAAGCTCAATCGCGACCTGCTGGTGCTCGAGGAGGAGCTGCTGTTCCCGGCCAGCACCCAGGTGGCGCTGTTCGTCTCGATGGATGTGGGCAAGCTGTTCGAACTCGACTCGGTGCAGATCAGGCTCGACGACAAGCTCGTGACCAACCATCTGTACACCCCGCTCGAGGTGCAGGCCCTGCACCGCGGCGGCGTGCAACGCGTGTTCCTGGGCAACCTGAAGAGCGGCAGCCACGAAATCGTCGCCTTCTTCACCGGCAAGGGCCCGCACGACCGTGACTACAAGCGTGGCGCCACGATCAAGTTCGACAAGGGCACCGGCGCCGGTTATGTCGAGCTGCGCATCAAGGACTCCCTGGGCAAGCTGCAGCCAGAGTTCGACGTGAAAGTATGGTGATGGACCACCCCCGAAGCGGCTTCGCCGCTCCCCCTCGAGGGGGCAACGCCAGCGGACCGGCAGAGCCGGATCCGCGGCGTTCGCTTGGATCCATGCGCCTCTCGCGGCTCGCGACCTTGACCTCCGTCCTGTCTCTCGTCGCCGCGCACAGCGCATTGCCGGCTCGCGCCGCTAGCGACAGCGGTGAGCCGCCGCGCGCCAAGGGCATGGCCACGTCGGTCGAAGCGCAGCAGGTCAAGGCGCTGCACTACGGCGACACGCTGTTCAGCTTCTTCCAGGACAAGCACTTCAGCGCCGTCACCGGGCTGATGACGTCGCAGCATTTCAACCGCCTGGCGCCGCACGGCGACGAAGCCGAGGTGCTGCGTGGCGGCCTGCTGCTGTCGTACGGCGTGCACGGTGAAGCCGGCCAGATCTTCGCCTCGCTGATCGAGAAGGGGGCGGCCCCGTCGGTGCGCGACCGCGCCTGGTACTACCTGGCCAAGATTCGCTTCCAACGCGGCTTCCACGAACAGGCCGAAGCCGCACTCGCACGCATCGAGGGCAAGTTGCCGGCGGCCCTGGTCGAGGAACGTGGACTGCTGCAAGCCCAGCTGCTGATGGCGCGCGGCGACTTCGCCGGCGCCGCCGGCGTGCTGCAAGCCATGGGCACCGGGGCCAAGAAGGCCAGCCCCTTTGCCCGCTTCAATCTGGGCATTGCGCTGCTCAGGAGCGGTGACGTGGCCGGCGGCACCGCCCTGCTCGACGAGATCGGCCGCGCCCCGGCCGAGAATGAAGAGCAGCGCAGTCTGCGCGACCGCACCAACCTCGCACTCGGTGTGGCCGCCCTGCAGGAGCAGCGCGTCGAGGACGCGCGGCGCCTGCTCGAGCGCGTGCGCATCAACGGCCTGCACGCCAACAAGGCCCTGCTCGGCTTTGGCTGGGCCGCGACCTCGAACAAGCAGCATGCCCTGGCGCTGGTGTCGTGGAGCGAGCTGGCCGGGCGCGATGGCAGCGACCCGGCCGTGCTCGAAGCGCGCATTGCCCTGCCCTTCGCCCATGCCCAGATGGGCGCCTTCGACCGGTCTCTGAATCTGTACGAACAGGCCGTCAGCGAGTTCGACGGCGAGTCCCAGCGCCTGGACGCATCGATCGCCGCGATCCGCAGCGGCAAGCTGATCGAGGGCCTGCTCGAGCACAACCCGGCCGACGAGATGGGCTGGTTCGGCAATCTGCGCAAGCTGCCGGAGATGCCGCACGCAGCGCACCTGTCGCAGGTGCTGGCCCAGCACCAGTTCCAGGAAGCCTTCAAGAACGTTCGCGATCTGCGCTTCCTCGAGTCCAACCTGGCGCAATGGCGCGACACGCTGGGCGTGTTCCGCGACATGCTCGACAACCGCCGCCAGGCCTATGCGGCGCGCCTCACGGCCAGCCGCGACGGCGCACGTGCCGAAGGCGCGACTCTGGCCGAGCTGCGCGGGCGCCGCAACCTGCTGACCACCGAGGTGGCCCGAGCCGAACTCGAAGCCGACGGCGCAGCCTACGCCGATGCGAAACAGCGCGCCCTGCTGGCCCGCGTCGAGGGCCTGCAGGCCGCCCTCAGGAACGAGGGCAGCAACCCCGAGATTGCAGCCCTGGCCGAGCGGGTTCGCTTGAGCGCAGGGCTGCTGGCCTGGGAACTGGCGCAGGCCCTGCCGGAGCGGCGCTGGGCGACGCAGAAGGCAATGACCCAGATCGACCAGCAACTCGCCCTGGCGGGCCGCCGCGAGGCCGCGCTGGCCCAGGCACAACGCGACGAGCCGGCGCGATTCGAACAGTTCGCCGCGCGCATCGACGCGCTGTCCAAACAGCTCGATGTGGCCTTGCCGCGCGTGACGGCGCTCAAGAGCGAACAGCAGCGCGCCGCCGAGCAGGTTGCAGAAGCGGCACTGGCCGGCCAGAAGGAGCGTCTGCAGGCCTACACCACGCAGGCGCGTTTCGAGATCGCGCTGCTGATCGACCGCGCCACCGTAGCCAGGAGCGACGCCGATGCGCGCCGCTAAGGCCCCCAAGACGCCTGCGGCGTCGGCCCCCCGAGGGGGCGTTGCCCGATTGGGGCAGCCCGGCGCGGGCTGGCTCGCCCCGGTCGCGATGGCCGTCTTGTTGGCGGCCTGCGCCAGCCAGCGCCCCGGCACGCCCGACAACGAACCGACGCTGGCGATCCTGGCCGCGCGCGTCTCGACACAGGCCGCGCCGGCGCCGGTCGCCGAACTCAAGGCCACGCCCGAACCGGCCGCGGCCCCCTACACCCGCTTTCTTGATGGGGCGCCGCGCGCGCCGCAGCGCGCCGTGGCGCAGCGCCGCATCGGCGACTTGTCCATGGACAGCGCCGACAACCAGAGCGCGTCCGCCGGCACCAACCCCGACTACCGCGCCGCCATCACGCAGTACCAGGACTATCTCAAGGCCTACCCGGCCGATCCGAACAACGACCGCGTGCTGTACCAGCTGGCGCGAGCGCATGAACTGAGCGGGCAGCTCGAAGTTGCTCTGGCGTCGCTGGACAAGCTCGTCGCCACCTACCCCCACACCACCTTCCGCGACGAGGCCCAGTTCCGCCGCGGCGAACTGCTCTTCAACACCGGCCAGTACCCGAAATCGGAACAGGCCTATGCCAGCCTGATCCAGCGCAGCGTGCCCACCAGCTTCAACGACCGCGCGCTGTACATGCACGGCTGGGCGCAATACAAGCAGGGCCGCCTGGAGGAATCGCTGCAGTCCTTCTTCGCCGTTCTGGACCTGAAGATCGCCGACCGCGGCGACGCGCCCCTCGAAAGCCTGAAGGGCTTGTCGCGCGCCGACCGCGAACTCGTCGAAGACACCCTGCGCGTGAGCAGCGTCAGCCTGGCCAACCTGCGCGGCGCCGAATCGATCCCGCCCCTGATCACCAGCGAGGCCCGGCGCTCCTACGAGTTCCGCGTCCACGAACAGCTCGGCGAGCTCTACATCAAGCAGGACCGGGCCAAGGACGCGGCCGACACCTTCGGCGCCTTTGCGCGTCGCCAGCCCCTGCATGCCCAGGCGCCCGTATTGCAGGCGCGCGTGATCGACATCTACGAGGCCGGTGGCCTGCCCACACCGGCCATGGCCGCGAAGAGGGAGTTCGTGCAACGCTATGGAGCGCAGAGCGAGTTCCGCAAGGCCAACCACGCCGGCTGGGAAGCCACCGCGCAGCCGCTGCTCAAGGCCCACCTGAGCGCGCTGGCACGCCACTACCACGCCGGCGCGCAGAAGAGCAAGGCCAGCGCCGATGTCGACGAGGCGGTGCGCTGGTATCGCGAAATGCTGGTCTCTTTCCCGCAGGACAGCGACGCCGCGAGCAATCGCTTCCTGCTGGCCGAGCTGCTGTACGAGGACAGCCGATTCGCGCAAGCCGCGGTCGAGTACGACAAGACCGCCTACGACTACCCGCTGCACACCAAGAGCGCCGACGCCGCCTACAGCGCGGTGCTGGCCCGGGCGCAGATCGAGAAACGCACCAGCGCGGCCGACCTGCCGGGTCTGCAGCGCCTGAGCGTCGAACAT
>JANOPR010000115.1:0-3313 GCA_031421955.1 Burkholderiales bacterium | reverse complement strand
GCGGGCTTAAAACCCGCAGCCGCAAGGCGTACGGGTTCGAGTCCCGTCCCGCGCACCAGCACTTGTATGCCCGATATCGCGTACCGTGGCTGGGCCGCGATCGACGCGCAGCGCGAAGGCGGCCAGGCGATCGCACCAATGGGCTGAGCGCCGTTGCTGCCACACCCGAATGCCTGATCGTCGGCGCCACCACCCTCACTCGGGCAGGCCGGCCTTCCTCAAGCCCACGTAATAGCGCTCGCGTTGAGCCTCGCAGGCGGCATTGGCGCACAGCTTCTCGGCGCGAAACGAGGCGACCGTGTAGTGCGGCAGCAGGCGGCGGAATTCGGCGAGAGCCGCGCGTGCCGTCGCATCGTCGCCCAGGTTGGCAGCGGCGCTCGCAACCCAGGAGCGTGCGACGGCGTGGTCCGGCTTCTCGAGGGCAGAGCGTCGCGCCATCTCGAGCGCCTGCGCATCCTGGCCGAGGTACAGGTGCGCAGCCGCACTGACGACATAGAACGCGCCCAAGTTGGCGTCGCGCGGGCTCAACCGGATCGCCTCGTTGAGGGCCCTTATCGCCTCGTGCTGGCGGCCGAGAATCGTGTTGGCATAACCGATGCCGAACCAGGCGAAAGAGTCATTGCGGTTCAGCGCAGTGGCGCGTTCGTACAGCAGCAGCGCTTCGTCCGCGCGGCCTTGCAGGGCCAGCGCATACGCGCGCGCATCGACCACGCGCGGGTCGAGCGGGTCGAGCGCATAGGCGCGGTCGGCGGCCGCGATGGCGTGCTGGAGCCACTGCTCTCGCGTCGCGCCGCGCAAGTGGGTGTGCCGACCACCGACGTCTCTCAGGTAGCTCAACGCCAGCGCCGTCCACGCGTACGCCAAGGTCTCGTCGCGTGCGATCGCGCGCTGCGCCAGCTCACGCGCCTGCGCCACGACGTCCGGGCTGCGATGGCTCTGCACCAGCGACCAAGCCTGAAGCGCCAGGTCGAGGGCATCGACGTCGGCGTTGGCGCGCCGCTGCGAACGCGACGACTCGACGGCGACGAGCTTGACCTGCATCGAATTCGCGACCGTCGCGGTGACGCGCCGGTGCAGCTCGCCCAGGTCGCGCCGGTCGCCTTCGATCCGTTCCGACCACAGAGCGCGGCCGGTCTGCGCATCGACCAACTGCAGCGTGAGCCGGATCGAGTCGACGACGCGGTCGAGCTGGCCCTCGAGCACGTAGCGCACGCCCAGTTCACGCCCGACCTGGCGCGCATCGACCGCCTTGCCGCGGTAGCTCTCGGCCGAGCTGCGCGCAATGACCACCGCATCGGGAATTCGCGACAGATCGACCGTGATCTCTTCGGTCATCGCATCGGCGAACCAGGTCTGCTCCGGGTTGCCATTGCGGTTGGCCAGCGGCAGCACAACGATCGACAGCCGCGGCGCATCAGGTGCCGCCGGCGCGCCGCGCCAATGCCACACCGCCGCGCCAGCGGCGATCAATGCAATCAGCACCGCGCCCACCCAAGGCCACCAACGCCGCGCCGGCCACGCGCTGGCGTCGGGCACGCTGGCAGCCGGGTCCGACGGCGCCAGCACTGCGACGAAGACATAGCCGCGCCGCGGCAGCGTCTTGATGATGCGCTGGCCATCGTCGCCAAGCGCCTGCCGGATGTCGCTGATGCAACGTGTCAGTGAATCCTCGGTGACGACGACGCCCGGCCACAGCGCTTCCAGCAACTCGTCCTTGCCGACCGCTCGGCCGGCAGCACGCGCCAGGTAGGCCAGCACCTCGAAGCTGCGCGGACGCAACTCGACCTCGCGCCCGCCGTGGCGCAGCGAGCGTCGGGCGGCGTCGAGGACGAAGTCCTCGAAACAAAACAGGGAGTTCGAAGCTGAAGCCTCCGATGCTGCCGCTTGCACACCCATCTCCACACAGCCATTGCGGCCGTCCCCAGCGATTTTCAGCCGATTTCAGCGCAATGCGGCAGCAATTCAGGACTTCCGCGGGCCCATCGCCTGTACTGGGTGGGCGCCCCGCCCCGGGGCCGAGGAGCGATGCGATGAAGGTTTGCCATATCCCCATGCACCCTCTGCGGCCGCTCCTGGCCGCCTGCGTGCTTGCCACGCTTTCCCTTCGACCGGCGTTCGGCGCCGAGCCGACGGCCGATGCCCTGCGGCTGGCCTTCCTGGAGTGCGACCGCCAGGCCTCGAGCGCGTTGCTGGGTTTCGCCGACGCCGCCCGCTGTTCGCTCGCCTACGAGCAGTTCCTGCGGCGTGAATTCCAGGGCGACTTCAGCAAGCTCCTGGCGTGGTGGCAAGCGCAGCGCCGCGGCACCGCGGCCACGCCTGTGTCGCCAAAAATGTAAAGCGCCTGCGCGGGTGACGGAGCCGGCAGACGTGGCGGGCTCATAGCCTGCAGGCGCGAGGCGCACGGGTCCGAGCCCCGTCCGGCGCACCCGCTTCCGGTCCGCAGGCGTCGGCCTCTTCCCCGGACGCGGGGCCAGCGACGCATTGCGGCGCGTCGACGTCCGATCCCAGCGCCAGGCGACGGCATGGCGCCGCGGCCGCGCGGCGCCGGCTTCAGTTCAGAGCTTCGCCGACTTCAGGTACTTGGCTTCAAGCCTCTTCGCATCGGTGAGGCCGAGTGAAGCCATGACGCGTTCGACGTACGTCAGCGGCTGGATACGGCCACCCGCCAAGACCAATACGCTGCCAAGAATCGGCTCGTGCTCGATCTTGGATTCCTGAAACGCTTGTGCCCTTGCAATGTCGAGCATGCCGGTCTCCCCAAGTGCTATGCCTGAATCGTCCGGCCCGCAGGCGAACGGCGACTTGTATCGATGTGTATTTTAGGAAGAGCCGTGGGCGCTGGGAAGCGTCGTTACCTCAAAGTGACACGTGCCAAGCTCATACACACGCACATGCAGGGGTTCGCGTGGCCGAGCAGGAAGGGTCGACATCCAAGTTGCGCCGTGCCACGCATCAGTGGCGCGCCATCAGTCGCCGGCTGATCCTGAGCGCCGCCACCGAACTTGAAACTCGATCTCCTCCTCGGTCTCGCTGGTTTCATGCTCCACAGAGTACGTGGCACGGACGGGGACATGGATCCTCTTGCCTGTAACCTGGATCTCGAAGCGCTCATCCTTCTCGATCGAATCCGCCAGGCGCCTGAGCTTGGCCACGAACTCGGCATTCGAATAGGTCTTCTCCACATCGCGCTCGGTCTTGAGACTCACGTTGCATGCCCTTCAGTCGTCAGGTTTCACGCCACTATGACAGCGTTTGAACTCAGCCGCGTGCGAAGGCCGAGTTGCCGGGCGCGCCTGGGGTCACGGCACTCCTG